>CAYLXY010000387.1:0-2308 GCA_964387405.1 uncultured Clostridiaceae bacterium | reverse complement strand
CTACATATAAAACTCATTTAGTAGCTGCAGAATTATTAAAAGCTAATATAGTTAAACAAGATATTATATATAATCTTTATCAAAAAAAATCTATAAATAGTTTGAAATTTTTAGGCCATTCATTAACTAATATGGAAGTAGAATTTGATGGTCGACTTGTAATTTTCAAAATATCTACTGATATATTAGAAAAATTTAATATTCCTAGCGATGATGTGGAAAGTCTTGTAAATTATGGAAGAGATATAGAGGGTGTTGAAATATCGGCAAGCATAAAAGAAATAAATGACAATGAAGTTAAACTCAGTTTTAGATCGAAACGAGATGATATTGATGTCAGCGCTTTAGCACAATTATTTAATGGTGGAGGTCATAAAAAAGCATCTGGAGCTACAATAACAGCTACATTGGATGAAGCTAAAAATCAAATCATGGAAAAAACAAAACAATTTATATTATAAAATGGGTGATCTCTTTGAAGGGTATTTTAAATATTTTAAAACCACCAGGTATGACATCCCATGATGTTGTATCTGTTATTAGAAAGAAATTAAAGATTAAAAAAGTAGGACACACTGGAACATTAGATCCTAATGCTGCAGGTGTTTTACCTATTTGTGTAGGACAGGCAACAAAAGTATCTCAATATCTTCTTGATAGTGATAAAAAATACCGCACTGAATTAACTTTGGGTATAGAAACAGATACAGAAGATATATATGGAACAATAATAAACAAATCTTCTGTTGAATCAACAAAAGAAGAAATTGAAAAAGCTATATTAAGTTTTATTGGAACTTACGATCAAATACCTCCAATGTATTCAGCTATTAAAATTAAGGGTAAAAAGCTCTATGAGTTAGCAAGAAAAGGAATTGAAGTTGAAAGAAAGCCACGAACAGTAACAATTTTAAGTATAGATAATATTAAAATTAAAAATAACAAAGCAATCTTTGATGTTCTATGCTCTAAAGGTACCTACATACGTACTTTATGTAAAGACATTGGAGATTTATTAGGTTGTGGTGGAACAATGTCATTTTTACTTAGAACAAATTCTAGCGAATTTGATTTAGATACCGCTATAACTATAGAAGAATTACTAGATGCAGAAAATATTGAAGATTTATTAATACCTTTAGATTTTCCTTTAAAACATATGCCTAAAATAATTGTAAAACCTCCTTCTATTAAAGCAGCATTAAATGGGAATAAAATATACTCATATGATTTAGTAGGTCCAGAGGAAATTGCATTAGAAAGAGAAATACGTATTTATATTAAAGAAGAATTTATTGGTTTTGGAATTGTCAAATCTGATGATAGCGGAAAAAATTACATTAAATGTTTAAGGCTTTTTGCTTAAGAAGGAGTAAATATGAAAACAATTAAACAATATAATGAATTGAATAAGGGTATACAAAGAGGAGTCGCATTAGGTAATTTTGATGGGGTTCATATCGGTCATCAAAAATTGATAAAAACTTTAATAGAAAAATGTAAAGAGAATAATTTAGAATCTTGTGTCTATACTTTTGCTAACCATACATTAAAAGTTATAACAGGTAAAGAGGGGCCTCCTCAAATTACAAATATAAGTACCAAACAGAAAATATTTAAATCTTTGGGAGTAGAGCTATTGTATTTAGAAGAATTTAATGAGGATATAATGGCATTAAGTTCTGAAAATTTTGTTAAAAATATTTTAGTAGATAAATTAAATTGTAAAATTATTATTGTAGGCTTTGATTATAGTTTTGGTTACAAAGGTCAGGGAAATGTAAATACTCTAAAAGAAATGGGAAAAAAACATGGTTTTGAAGTATATGTAATTGATGCTGTAACTATGAATTATGAGAAAGTAGGAAGTTCTATTATTAGAAAATATATTCAAGATGGAAACATAGAAAAAGCTAATGCTTATTTAGGAAGACCTTATTCAATATATGGTAAAATAACTCATGGAAAAGGTATAGGAAAGCATAAATTAGGCTATCCTACAGCTAACATTCTAATAGAGCCTTCTCACCTTATACCTAAGGAAGGTGTATATGCTGCATATGTTAAAATAAATAATTTAATGTATAAAGGGGCTACATGTATAAGTACTAGTCCGACTATTGGCAATTATGATATTAGTATAGAAACTTTTATTATTGATTTTAATGGATATATATATAATGAGTTTATGGAAATACAATTTATAAAAAGATTAAGAGGTCAGATTAAATTTTCTAGTCTAGAAAAGCTTATAAATCAGATAAACCAAGATGTAAATAATGTTAATACATATTTACAACTATAAATA
>CAYLXY010000386.1:0-2335 GCA_964387405.1 uncultured Clostridiaceae bacterium | reverse complement strand
CCCCATGGTAAGGATGTTGGAGTTGTTGTGCCATCTGCTCAACCTTGCTGTCTCTATGTCGTGGCAGTGAGCTGCGTAAGCTCCCGGGATCTTGTTCGCCGCAATGGACATTCCTACGCCGGTTCCGCAGAGGAGCACTCCTCTGTCGGCAGAGCCGCCCGCCACCGCTTCCGCTACCCTGAAGGCAATGTCAGGATAGTCTGAAGGCTTTGAATCGGAGTCGGCTCCCATGTCCACTACCTCTCCCGATCCATTTTCGCAAATATGGTCAGTCAAAATTTTCTTCAGTGAAAATGCGGCATGGTCGGAACCGATGGCGATTTTCATTATGGAACTCCTCCCCGTTTGAGTTTTTTCCCTTCGTTTATGATAACACTTGCCCTTTGAAAGACCTATAGAAAAACCATCTCAAATATGAACCCCCTTCCCTGGAATGGAAAGGGGGTTCAACAGGCTTCAGAACGTTTTTTCTAGCTAAGCAGTGACAGCATAACTCCCGCTGCCACGGCTGTGCCTATGACTCCTGCCACATTGGGGCCCATGGCGTGCATGAGAAGAAAGTTGCCCGGGTTCTCCTGCTGGCAGACCCGCTGAACTACACGGGCAGCCATGGGAACAGCCGAGACACCCGCAGCGCCTATCATGGGGTTGACCTTGCCGCCGCTGCTCTTCTTCATGAGCTGGCCGAAGATAACTCCGCCAGCCGTGCTGAAGACGAAGGCTACAAGTCCGAGAAGGACTATCTTGAGAGTAGCGGCAGTGAGGAAGTACTCCGCGCTCATGGTGGCGCCAACAGAGAGGCCGAGGAAGATGGTGGTGGTGTTGAGAATCTCGTTCTGGGTGGCCTGGCTGAGGCGCTCGGTGACGCCGCACTCACGAAGGAGGTTGCCGAACATGAGGGTGCCTATAAGGGGTACGCTCATGGGAAGGATGAGGCCTGCCGCTATAGTGGTGACTATGGGGAAGAGGATGCGCTCAACTTTGCCCACGGGACGAAGGGTGTCCATGCGGATGGCCCGGTCCTCCTTAGTGGTGAGGAGGCGGATGACGGGAGGCTGGATTAAGGGGACAAGGGACATGTAGCTGTAGGCGGCTACGGCTACGGCGCCGAGGATCTGAGGGGCAAGCTTCATGGTGAGGTAGATGCTGGTGGGGCCGTCAGCTCCGCCGATGATGGCGATGGAGGCGGCCTCTTTGACGGAAAAGCCCATGATCATGGCGCCGAAGAGGGCCATGAAGACACCAAGCTGGGCCGCTGCGCCAAGGAGGAAGGTGAGGGGGTTGGCAAGCAGGGGGGCAAAGTCGGTGAGGGCTCCTATGCCCATGAAGATGATGACCGGGTAGATTTCATGCTCCGTGCCAAAGAAGATGTAACGGAGGAAGCCCCCTTCGTCCATGATGCCCGACAGGGGGAGGTTGACAAGGAGGCAGCCGAAAGCTATGGGAACAAGGAGCAGAGGCTCAAAGCCCTTGCCGATGGCCAGGTAGAGCAGGACAAGGGAGACTATGAGCATGATCAGGTGTCCCGCGGTGAGGCCGGCAAAGCCGGAGGTGCCGACGAGACGACTTATGGATTCAAGGTAGATGTCCATTGATGGGCGATACCTCCTCAGCCGATGATCATCATGACGTCGCCGGTGTTGACGGTGTCACCGTCCCGGGCGCGGATTTCCTTGACTACGCCGTCTGCAGGGGAGAAGATTTCATTTTCCATTTTCATGGCCTCAAGGATGAGGACGAGGTCACCGGATTTGACGGGGGCGCCTACGGCTACGGAGACTTTGAGGATTTTGCCGGGCATGGGGGCGGTGACGGGAGAGCCGCCCGCCGCTGCTGGGGCTGCCGCTGGCGCCGGGGCGGGAGCTGGAGCCGGGGCCGGGGCTGCTGCCGGGGCAGCTACGGGAGCAGGGGCAGGAGCCGCTGCTGGGGCGCCTGCAGGGGCGGGGGCGCCTGCGCCGAGTTCTTCTACTTCTACCTGGTAGGTGGTGCCGTCTACGGTGATTTTGTATGTTTTGCTCATGGTGGTGTCTGTCCTCCTGGATGTTGGTTTGGTTTTTGTGTTTAGTTTAGTTTAGTTTAGTTTGGTTACGGTTAGGCTGCTGTTTGTTGTTCGATGTTTATTTTTTAGATGCTTGCTATTTGTTGTTTGCTACTTGTTGTTTGCTGTTTGCTGTTTGCTGCTTACCCTTTGTTCTTCGTTGCTTACGTGTCTTTTATGTATCCGGCTATGTACGTCTCTGTGTGTCCCGCTGCGGCAGCAGGGGCTATTTCCAGTCCCGGGAGAGGCCGCCGAGGGATTCGAAGATGGCGCTCTGACGCCAGGCAGCGCCGCCGG
>CAYLXY010000385.1:0-2343 GCA_964387405.1 uncultured Clostridiaceae bacterium | reverse complement strand
ATTTTAATCTTGCCGGTGTATTAAAGAATAAATTTTTAATTATAATAGTAGTACCTACTGGACAACCTACTTTTTTTATTGTTTCGATTTTCCCACCTATAATTTCAATCAATATTCCATATTCTTGATTCTTTGTTCTTGTAATCATCTCTACTTGTGAAACTGCTGCAATACTGGCTAAGGCTTCTCCTCTAAAACCTAAAGAGTTAATAGTATTTAAATCATTTATATTTGTTATTTTGGATGTACTATGTCGCATAAAAGCTTGTTCAACATACTTTTCTTCTATGCCTACTCCATTATCTGTTATACGAATATATTTTTTACCTCCATCTCTTATTTCTAATGTTATTATAGTTGCATTTGCATCTATAGAATTTTCAATTAATTCTTTAACTACAGAATAAGGTGCTTCTACTACTTCCCCAGCTGCTATTTTATTAATTGTTAATTCATCTAATATTTCAATTTTATTGTTCATAAATAGCCTCCTTAAACTTGTGTAGCCTTCTTTTGTAGTTTATATAATATATTTAATGCATCTATAGGTGTTGTTTCTAATAAATTTATATCTTTTAAATCTTTTATTATATCTGTATTAAGTAAATCTTCAAATTTAAGCTGTTCAACATTATTAGTAGTTAAGGCTATTTTTTTTTCTTTTACTATATTATTTAAATCAGTATTATCACTTTTTCTTTCAAGATTCATTAATATACTATTAGCACGATCTATAATATTATCTGGTAATCCTGCTAATTTAGCAACTTGAATACCATAACTTCTATCAGCGCTACCTTCTATAACCTTATGTAAAAATATTATATTATCTTTATCTTCTTTAATAGACACTTTATAATTTTTAATCATTTCATAAGTTTCTGATAGTTGAGTCAATTCATGATAATGAGTTGAAAAAAGTGTTCTGGAATTAAGAAACTTACATATATACTCGACTACAGACCATGCAATACTTAACCCATCAAAAGTACTTGTTCCTCTACCTATTTCATCAACTATTAATAAGCTTTTTTTACTAGCCAAATTTATAATACTTGCCATTTCACTCATCTCTACCATAAATGTACTTTGTCCTCTAGACAAATCATCATTTGCACCGACTCTTGTAAATATTCTGTCGGTTATTCCTATAGTTGCTCTACTAGCAGGAACAAAGGAGCCTATTTGAGCCATTAATGCAATCAATGCTACCTGCCTTATGTATGTTGACTTTCCAGCCATATTAGGCCCTGTGATTATTAAAAATTGCTGGTCTTCAGTATTAGTGTAAGTATCATTAGGAATAAACATTTCATTCTCTAATACTTTTTCAACTACAGGATGTCGTCCTTCTTTTATATCTATAGTCTCACTATCATTAACTATAGGTTTAATATAATTATTTTCTATAGCTACTTCAGCAAATGAATACAAAACATCTAACTGAGCTACTGCACTGGCAGTTGCCTGTATACGCTTTATTTCTATTAAAAGCATATTTCGAATTTTAATAAATTCTTCGTATTCTATTTCTACTATTTTCTCTTCAGCCCCTAATATTTTTACTTCTATTTCTTTAAGTTCTGGAATAATATATCTTTCACTGTTAGTTAATGTTTGTTCTCTCATATAATATTCTGGTACTAAATGTAAGTTAGACTTTGAAACTTCAAGATAGTATCCACTTTTTTTACCATAGCCTACTTTTAAATATTTAATACCTGTTTTTTCTTTTTCATTTTCTTCTAATTTTGTAATCCAGTGTTTACCTTCCATAGATGCTCTTCTAAATTCATCTAACTCTTTATTATATCCTTCTTTGATAATTCCACCATCTTTTAAAGATAAAGCTGGTTCCTCTAATATTGATTTTTCAATAAGATCTCTAAGATCTTCTAATATATCTATATTATTTAAAATTTTCCCCAAAAGACCAGTAGCTTTGTCAATAAACAAATCTTTTATTTTTGGTAAATAGGATATTGATTTTTTTAAAGCTATTAAATCTCTAGGATTAGCAGAAGCAAATGCTATTTTACCAGCAAGTCTTTCTAAATCATAAATACCTCTTAAGTTTTCTTTTAATTCTTCTCTTAATAAAGTATCATCCTTTAATATTTCAACTGCATTTAATCTCTCGTTTATATTTTCAACATCTAATAAAGGTTCCTCTAACCACCGTCTAATCTTTCGTCCTCCCATAGCAGTCAATGTTTTATCTAATACCCATAATAAGGATCCTGTTTTGCTTTTCCCTCTAATTGTTTCTGTTAACTCTAAATTACTACGGGTAAATATATCTAATATCATTTTTTTATTTAAATCATATATATTGATTTTATT
>CAYLXY010000384.1:0-2352 GCA_964387405.1 uncultured Clostridiaceae bacterium | reverse complement strand
TGCGGTCCGCGTGCTAGATTCACGACGGCATATTCATTAAGACTATCGATTATCTGTTTTGTACATATACCATTGGGGGATGGATTTGGTAAATAACTACCAACCATAAATAATACCTTCCGCATAATTTCACTTCCTTTTTTAATGAGCTTTTAAGAGTATCTTGTTTTAAATCTAATAGCAAAAGTCGAGTAGCGCTTAATGTTTTTTTAATCCGGTTATAAGAACATTGGTATTTAAAAGTATTATCTTAAGGTATAAAATAGTTATTGTCTGGTCACCTAATTATAATTCTCTAAATTTTTTAGCTCAATACTTTAAGTGAAGTTAATAAATTACGTGGAAACCTCTAACAAGCACTCGCTTATCTTCTAGCTATTCATGCAACTCAATAAAAAACTCGTTAGCTTATTAAACTCTCTTACACTATTTTCAAAACTATACTCTTTTATAATATTTACACTTTGTTCTCCAAGAATTTTAAGTCTTCTTCTTGCTATTTGTATCTGATTTGTTTGGGAATTCATTTTCTCTAATCCAATACAATTTTGTATGCAACTTTCTAAAGCCTTCTTATTCCCTGCTTCATATACACATCCGTTATTATGAATTAAATCAAGATATGCTCCTGCTGATGTACTTGTAATGATTGGTAGTCCACACGCCATTCCTTCATTAATAGTTAACCCCCATACATCATCATAAGTTGGTAAGACCAAAATATCAGAAGCGTAATAATACTTCGGTAACTCTTCATAACCTATTTCACCCGTAAAAATGATGCCATTACTATTAATACTCAGATCCTCTAGCTCATTACGATAAATGCCATCACCAACAACTAGTAGTTTTATTGGGAATTCATCTTTTCTTAACTTATCAATAACATGAATAACATCTTGAATTCCCTTTTCTTTAATTAATCTTCCAACATAGAGTAAAACTATTTCATTTCTCGAAATATTGTGTTGCTGTCTAATTTCTTCAAAATACTTTTCTTTGTACTGTTTTTTTTCAATAAAACTATTTACATCCACAGTTAAAAATTGATTGTAGATTCTTTCTGGACTAACTCCATATTTTAACATCATTTTTCTACCAACTATCCCATTAGCTAAAGATGCAGTCTGACCGGTTATGTAGAATTTTTTCAGCTTATCCTTCAATCTATACTCAATGTCATTTAATTTTTGGGGATTAATTCCATCAACCATTAAAATATAAGGTATGCTAAACAGTTTACATAACAATATTAAGATTTGAGAGGTAATTGTATTATATCCTCCTATAATCCAAGCATCATAATTTCGAACATGACGTATAATTTCAAAATTAAAATGAACAGTTCCTTTAATTGTAAATCCTTTTAAAAATACTTCATGAACTTTTTCATTTTTCTCCACATTCCAGTACCTATCATTTTCTCTTTCGCTACAGTAAAAATAAGTCATTTGAACACAGTTAACTTTTAAATATTCAGACCACATTGCTCTTCTATATGGAGTGGGCATATTCGTTAAAACACCAATTTTCATGTCCATCACACTCCTCCACTGTTTATTCTTAGTCTATTTTAATTTATATACTTCAAGAAAATATTATTTCAATCATATCAAAGCTGCATTACTATTAGTATTATATATATGGAAATATACTAATTTTTCAAATGAAATCGCCCCAATATATAATTTATGAAAATGAGTCCTTCTAATTAAAATGTATCAATAATTATCTGACACACCTCAGCATTTATTTCATCTAAATTTTTTTCTTCTGTATTTATAATATAACTGTTCTTAACTGTCGATAGAGTCCTGGAGAAATAATCATTTTGTACCTCTATCTCTCTAATATTCAACTCGCCTTTACGTTTATATACAGTTTCTGGAGATGCTTTTAAGTAAATCACTGCATCAGGTTTAGGCACAAAAAATAATAGAATACCTTTAAATCTCCAGATTATATCTCTGTAAGAAGGTTGAACAAAATAGTCATAATAATATCTATCAAAAAGTATCAGTCCGGAACGACTTTTTATCCGCCACACAGAATAATTACTTAGCCAAAATTCTATTGTATAAAAAAGCACTACCGCCCAAGATGCAAAAAATCTTAAAAGGCCAACCTTTGATTTTCTATCTATCATTTTTGTCTCTTTTTTACCAGCAGGTGAATCACTGTTTTTTTCTTTAACAGTTGTTAGCCCTAAGCCCGTTTTTAATTCTGGAAATAAATTGAATCTCATATGGAATTTGTGATTTTCAGGATAGAACTCAGATAAACTCGAACTAACTAAATTTATTACACTAGATTTCCCCGATCCATCTGGCCCGACAAAGGCAATCAAACTTC
>CAYLXY010000383.1:0-2355 GCA_964387405.1 uncultured Clostridiaceae bacterium | reverse complement strand
ATATTATAAGTAATGTAGAACATATTGCTGAGTTTACACTAAATTTATACTGGAGGTTTTAATGTGAAAATTGCCATAGGAAGTGATCATGGTGGATATGTATTAAAAGAGTTTATAAAAAACCATTTACAAGAAAAAGGTTTTAATATAAAGGATTTTGGAACAGATTCAACTGCTTCTACTGACTATCCTGATTATGCTAGAGCAGTGGCAGAGGCAGTAGCATCAGGGGATTTTAATAAGGGAATATTGATTTGCGGAACAGGCATAGGAATGTCTATGGCTGCCAATAAAGTACCTGGAATACGTTGCGCTTTAGTGGGGGATTGTTTCTCAGCTAAGGCAACAAGGGAACATAATGATGCTAATATTATAGCATTGGGCGAGAGAGTAACTGGACAAGGACTTGCTTTAGAAATAGTTCACATGTGGTTAAATGCAGAATTTGAAGGTGGCAGACATCAAAAAAGAGTTGATAAGATTAGTGAAATCGAGAAAAAATATTCCAATTTAAAGGCATAGGGCATTGTTCCTATGCTTTTTATTAGCCCTAGACCTTGATAAAAAATAAACGTAAAAACACACTATATATTAAATTTGTGTTACAAAGCATATATTTATTATAAATATATGTTAAAATAATATGGGTTGAATTAATAGAAATTGATAATATTTTAGGAATTTAAGGAGAGAAATCATATGCGTCCATCTTGGGATGAATATTTTATGGAAATTACGGAAGTAGTAAAAACACGTTCTACTTGCTTGCGTAGACAAGTTGGGGCAATTATTGTCAAAGATAAAAGAATTTTATCAACTGGATATAATGGGCCACCTACAGGATTAAAACATTGTGAGGAAACAGGATGTATTAGAGACCAATTAGGAGTACCTTCTGGAGAGAGACATGAACTTTGTCGGGGGCTTCATGCCGAACAAAACGCTATTATTCAGGCTTCACTCCATGGGGTCAAAATAGAAGGGTCTACTATTTATGTAACAATACACCCCTGTGTGGTCTGTGCTAAAATGATTATTAATGCAGGAATAAAAAGAATAGTTTATAAAGGAAACTACCCAGATGATCTTTCTTCTCAGATGCTTAAAGAATCTAAGATAATAATAGATAACATTCTAAGCCATTGATAAATTAAATCAAATGGTATAAAATAAGAAATAGACATGAAAACAAATAAAGAAATTTAAGATAAAAAGTAGTTGTCTTATTCTATGTTTAATTAACTACTTTTGAGGAGTGTAAAACTGATGGAAAAGTCAAATATAATGAATTATTTAAGTTTTGTATTTGTTATAGCATTAACAATGTCCTATATATTAACTCCTTATGCAAAACAATTAGCTTACAAAATAGGAGCAATAGATGTACCTGAGGATAATAGAAGAGTACACAAGAAGCCTATACCAAGATTAGGTGGCCTTGCTATATATCTGTCCTTTACTACAACTGCTATTGTAGCAGTACTTTTAAATAAGAGCATGGGCTTTTATAGTGAGCTTAAGGGAATATTATTAGGGGCTACTTTAATTATAATTATAGGGATTATTGATGATATCAAACCAATATCTGCAAAGTATAAATTAGCTGCTCAAATACTAGCAGCATTGATAGCTGTTTATAGTGGAGTAACTATTGATTTTATTAAATTTCCCCTAGCAAACACAGAAAGTGGTTTGGTTTTTTTAAAGGCTTTAAAAATTCCAATGACAATATTTTGGATTGTTGGTATTACAAATACGGTTAATTTAATAGATGGTTTAGATGGGCTAGCAGCTGGAGTAACTACTATAGCGTCCTTATCTTTAGCAGCAGTTGCTTATAGTACTGGACAATATAATGTAGCATTGTTACTTGCAGTACTAGCAGGATCCTCTTTAGGGTTTTTACCTTATAATTTTAACCCAGCTGAAATTTTTATGGGTGATACAGGATCCTTATTAATAGGATATTTATTAGCTACTATATCAATTGAAGGGGTAATTAAAAGTGCTACAACTATTGCAGTGGCAATACCAGTCCTAGCATTAGGAGTTCCCATATTTGATACTACATTTGCCATAGTAAGAAGATTAGTAAATGGAAGACCTATTATGGAAGCAGACAAAGGACATCTTCACCATAGGCTTCTTGATTGTGGTTTAAGTCAGAAACAAACTGTACTGATCCTATATTTTATCAGCTCAATATTAGGCGCAAGCGCCATAGTTATTTCTGATGCTAGTAAAATATCTGCTTATATAGTAATTGCTATAGTATCAGTCTTAATATTGTATGGAGCTTATAGAATGGGATTAATGAAAAAGGTTGCTGAAAAAGGAGAAATATAATATATAATT
>CAYLXY010000382.1:0-2356 GCA_964387405.1 uncultured Clostridiaceae bacterium | reverse complement strand
CAACTAATAGTTCAACAAAAATTGTGAAATCCCTTTTTTTTATCTGTAATAATAATAAAAATCTCATTGTTAGTTATTAACAAGTGTAAATGTGGACTAAAGTCCTACATATTCACCTACATGGTTTTCCAATAACTCTCATTTATTTGTCTGCTATTCGTGAACGAAATTTATTTAATAAATGTCTACGTATACTAGCAAAATTTTGGAAAAGCCTACCTCCAAAAGAAAATATTGCTGCATAATATAATGGCACCCCTAGACGATCTCCTATATATGCTAAAAATCCAGCTAAAATGGCATTAGTAAAGAAACCTGTTACAAATATTTCAGTGTTGAATTTATCTTCCAACATAGCACGAACTGCTCCAAAAACAGAGTCTAAAGATGCTAGTATGGCGACTGATATATAAAGAGCATATTTGGCAGGATAAGTAATATCTAATCTTAATCCTAAAAAAACTCCAATCAATAAGCCTAATATTGCAAAAATCATTTTAATCCCCTTCCTTTGGTCTTAAATACTTCCATTTAATATCGTTATTGAATTTTGAAATTTTTAGATTTTCATATGTTAATAATTCCAATCCTAGACCATAGACATCTATTAAAAGGGAAGCATAGGATTCTGGTGACTTAATTGCTGCTCCTAATATATCTGGATCTCCTATAGCTTTAATTACAAATGGTTGTCCATAAGTATAATTATTAATTGTTATAGTAGCTCCTGCACATTGAATTTCTGATGTGCTCATTATTCGCTGTCCATTAATAGATATAGCCTCTGCGCCAGCAATTTTTAAGTCATTTACAAGAATAAGAACATCTAAATCATGTACAATAACATTATTTGGATCTTCCCACTCGTATAACTCTCTATCACTATCACTGAGCTTTACAATCACTCCAGATCCTTCTATGTCTACAAATCCACTTATCATTTTAAACTGATCATGTTCTTTTGCCAAAACATCTTTAATGCTTCCACCTTCCCTTATAGCTGCTTCATATTCCACAAGTCTATCTTTGCTAGATATTATAAGTTCAGAAATATTCGATAGTTCTCCTTCCTCTTTTTTGATTAGATTTTGTAAATCTGTTATAGTTCTCAAACTTACAAAAGTATAATCCTCTTCTACATTTTTTATTTGAATAACTATAGAAAAACCAAGGAAAATACATAGAAGAATAAAAATCACTTTGTTTAATTGTGTTTTCATAATTACACCCCTGCTTCATTTCTAGGAAGTAGAATCTGAAGGTTTTGCATATTTAAAATTTGTTGCCCTATTATATCTAGATATTACTAGATTCTCTTCCTTTTTTATATCTACTTGAAGATTATACAATTCACGCATTTCCTGGGCAATTCCAAATCGCATATTAAGAGCTGCTTCTAATGAGGCTGGATTTCCAACTGCTTTTATAATGAAAGGTGGAATAACTGGTACAGAATTAATTGATATAGAGTTTGAAGTATAATAAATTTCTGTTGCTGAAGTATATCTTTGGTCATTAATTGAAATTGCCTCTGCTCCTGCTCCATTTAATTTATTAATAATACCTAAAAGTAAATCATAATTATACATAATAAAACTATCTTCTTCTTTCCTGGAACCTTCCTGTATTGGATCATCAATTACAATTATAACTCCTGGTCCTTCTACAGTTTTATATCCAGATATTATTTGATATTTTTCTAAATCTTTGTTCAAGTTTTTTATAATAAAGCTTTCATCAGCTTCCGACATTTCATATTCTTTTAATCTTATTTCCCATTCAGTTAGCTCTTCCATTAAAGCTGTTTTTTCACTTCTTAATTCTTTTAACTCTAATGCTAATTGCTGTGCTTTTTGTGTAGACAGAAGTCCACCAGTATTTCCTTTAACAGTTTTAAATTGTAATGATATAGTAAGACTTAAAATAGCACAAAGAATAGCAAAAGCAATTTTACCCTTTAAATCTTTCATAAACTAGTCCTCCCATGTATTTCTATCTTTTACAAAAATATGGCCTTCATACCTCATGTCAATAATAACATCTTTAATATTTTTAGTATAGAGATTAATAAGTATTTCATCTAAAGCAACCATAAGATAGGTTGGATTTTTTGCTTCTCCTAATAAAACTTCTAATCCATCAAAGGTTATTATACGTATATTGTTTTCTTCACTAATATTAATTTCAGATATCATGTCATATATGGTAGTCATATCTGCAACTTTAAGCAAATCCATTACAAGTTTTAGATTGTCCTTATTAATAGCTTGTACTTTTTCTCCTGTTTTAAAACTTTTAAAATCTACTCCTGTAATTGATATATTATCATTAGCCATATAACTATCAGATACTTTTA
>CAYLXY010000381.1:0-2357 GCA_964387405.1 uncultured Clostridiaceae bacterium | reverse complement strand
TTTTTGACAGCAATCAGCAATCAGCAATCAACTAAATATAAACAGACCATCATCTTCCAATATATTATATACTCTTTGAAATAATTGTAATAAGTCATCTTCATCCCTAATATAATTAATCCCATCGCACATGATCAATACACAATCAAATTTTTCTTTTAATTGTAAGTTAACCATGTCTTGATTAATAAAGAGTATGTTTAAATTGTTTTCAACAGACTTATTTTTTGCAATCATAAGCATATCATCTGATATATCTACTCCAGTTATATTATAACCCTTTTTGGCAATAGGAATTGTAATGTTTCCTGTTCCACATGCTAATTCTAATATTTTATTAACTTTATTTGTATTGTTATTAATAATTTGTTCAATATAGTTTACCCATAGCTGATAGTCCACATCTTCCATCAATCTATCATAAATATATGCAAAACCTTTATACTGGCTGGTCATTAATTTATTTCCCCTTATTCTTTTCTTTCTTTTTTGCTGTCATTATACCACCAATTCGCCCTGTCTCTTTAGCTGTAAGTCCTCCCCATCCTAATTTTTTTACTTTATCAATTAATCCTAATTCTTCAGCAATTTCATATTTCATAATCATATCTGGAGTAAATTCCTCTGCAATTTTATTCAAACTTTTCTTTGTCACAAATATCTTCTCCTTACTTTAATGAAAACTACTTCCACCTATAAATTCTTTCAAAATTGATGTTTTGGGTATATCTTCTTCATTATCTAAACTAACAAAGTAATTTAAAAACTTTAATAATCGTTTTGCTTCTGGGTGATAAGGACTTGTTGTATCTATTTGTCTTAATAATGGTTCTGCATATTTTTTTAGTATGCTAAGTTCATAAAGTAATGCGGAATTAAACATAATATCTGCATCTTCTTGAAATGGGAAAATATTTTTTTCCTCTCCTCTACGAACAGATTCCCATAAAGATAAAGTGTCTTCAGCATCATTAGATCTAAACTTACTATCTCTAACTATTCTTCTAATAAGTCTTGCGTCTGTAGTCGGTATTCTATTATGTTCATCAATATTTAACTGTGTTAAAGCACTTATATATATTTTGAATTTATTTTCTCTTGCTATAGATTCTGTTAATTTATCATTTAAAGAGTGAATACCTTCTAATATTAATGGTTGATCTTTAGTTATTTGAACTGTATTCCCTTTATACTCTCTTTCTCCTAAGTGAAAATTAAAGGTTGGTATTTTTACTTCTTCACCAGCTAATATTCTTCCCAAATCCTCATTAAATAATTCCAAATCAAGAGCATCTAATGCTTCAAAATCATATTCACCATACTCATCTACTGGTGTCCTGTCTCTATTTACAAAGTAATTATCTAAGGAAATAGAAATAGGTCTTAATCCATTAACTTTTAACTGTATCATTAATCTTTCTGCAAGTGTTGTCTTTCCCGAAGAAGTTGGTCCAGCAATTAAAATCAGCTTTTTATCTTTTATATTTTCCGTAATAGTATCTGCAATTTCTGCTACTTTCTTTTCATGTAATGCCTCTACAACACGAATAAATTCTCCTTCTTGCTTTCGTGTTATTAAATCATTTAAAGATGCTACGTGATATATTCCCGAAATTTTTGCCCATCTTTCTGTTTCTCTAAAGATTCTAAATAGTTTTGCTTGTTCTTTAAATTCAGGTATCTTTCCATTACTTTCCTTCCTTGGTAATTGCATAACTATACCAGGGCTATAGAATTTCAATTTAAAAGATTTTAAATATCCTGTAGAAGGTACCATATATCCATAAAAATAGTTTTTGAGCCAGCCACACTCATACATATTTACATAAGGTTTTTCCCTATACTTCATTAAATTAACTTTACCTATTTGTCCATACTCTCTGAAAATTTCTATAGCTTCATCTATAGGTACTCTATTTTTTTTAAAGGGTACATCTTCTTCAATAATTTCTCTCATTCGTTTTTCTAGAGCTTCAGTAGTCTTTTCATCTATAGGGGTTTTACATTCACAGTCAATCTCACAATATAGACCTTTGCTTAAGGAATGTTCCACAGAAACTTGACATTTTGGAAATAATTCCATACCTGCTCTCATCAAAACAAAAGATAAACTTCTTTGATATATTCTAGACCCCATAGAAGAACACTGATCTATAAATTTAACATCACTATCTTCATTTAAAATATTGTTTAATTCTCTTAGCTGGTTATTAACAATAGCTGCAACTATTTGGCATTGATTCTCTCTTTGAAAATCTTTTGCAACTTCTTCTAAAGTAATTCCCTTTTCATGCTTAAAGGAACCTTGATTTTCTATTGTAATATTGATAGTATCTTTCTTTTTATTTTGAATCATT
>CAYLXY010000380.1:0-2363 GCA_964387405.1 uncultured Clostridiaceae bacterium | reverse complement strand
TACTAGTGTATTAGTATCTATATAGACAATTGCATTGACACAAAAAGAACTACATGGTATTATTAAAAAAACACTAAATAATAACTAACAAAAACTAACCAAAACTAAGAGTATGAAATTAATATATTTAAATACTCAAATAAGATTATAGTTCTCCGAGTCTTTATCATCTAAAAAACATGTTTTCACGATGGAAAGACCGATGGGTATAAAAAGAAATTTTTATGCCTCCCGTATTAGGAAAGGAGACTTAACATAAAATATAAAATCCTATACTCCATTCTTGGGTATAAGTTCTTTTTGTTAAGCCTTTTCCTATATAGGAAAAGGCTTATATTTTTTTGCAAGTTGAAAGGAGAAATAGAAGATAAATGCCTATTAAATCAGAAGCTAAAATATCCGATAAAATACAAAGTAAAAAAACAAAAGAGAGGATTAAGATTTTAATATTAATATTAATACCAGTTATAGCATTTTTTTTATCAATTATGTTAGGAAGATATTCAATAACAATTAAAGAAGTGTTTGGAATATTATTATCTAAAACTTTAATAAAGATTATAGAAATTTTATCAATTACATTAGGAAGATACTCCCTAACGGTAAAAAGAATATGTGAAATATTGATATCTAAAATTCAAATTAGTAGTATGAATTATAACAAAGTAATGGAGATAGTTATATTTCAAGTTAGGATACCAAGAATAATAACAGCAATGATGATAGGAAGCGCATTGTCAATATCAGGGGCAGTTTATCAAGGAATGTTTAAAAACCCCATGGTATCTCCAGATATACTAGGTACATCAGCAGGTGCAGGATTTGGAGCTACATTAGCAATTTTATTAGGCTATAGCTCTCTAGGCATACAAGTTATGGCATTTATATTTGGACTTATAGCAGTAATGTTAACCTATACTATAAGTATAAAGATTGGAAAAGGTGGGAATATAATGTTTGTATTTATATTAGCAGGTATTTTAATCGGCACAGTTTTTCAATCTTTTATATCCTTGTCAAAATATGTAGCAGATCCATATGATAAATTGCCTGCAATAACCTTTTGGCTTATGGGAAGCCTAGCAGCTGTTAGTCAGAAAGATGTATATACGATTATAATACCTTTCTTATTAGGAATAATACCCCTATTTTTAGTAAGGTGGCATTTAAATACATTGTCATTTGGGGAAGAAGAAGCTAAAGCAATGGGAATCGATACTAAGAAATTAAGGTTTTTAGTAATTATTTGTTCAACTCTTTTAACAGCATCATCAATATCTATAGCAGGAATGGTAGGTTGGGTAGGACTAATAGTACCACATTTAGCTCGTATGGTAGTAGGTCCTGATTTCAAAGTGCTTCTACCGGCCTCTGCGCTTATGGGAGGTACTTATTTACTCTTAGTAGATAATATGGCAAGAACTATGTCAACAATAGAAATACCCTTAGGAATATTAACATCCTTAGTAGGAGCACCATTTTTTATATACTTATTACTAAACACAAGGAGGGGATGGAGTTGAAGTTAGAAATAAATAATCTTAGTTGTGGTTATGGTAAAAAGACAATACTTGAAGATATATCATTTGAAATAGGTACAGGAGACATACTCTGTATATTAGGTCCAAATGGAGTAGGAAAAACCACATTATTTAAGACTATTTTAGGTTTCCTTAAATTACAAGATGGAAGCATATTATTAGATAGACAAGATATAAGCAAATGGTCTAGAAAAGAATTTGCAAGAGCAATAGCTTATGTTCCCCAAACCCATACGCCTCCATTTCCCTACAAGGCTATAGAAGTTATAGTAATGGGAAGAACATCACATTTAGCTATGTTTTCATCACCAACTTCAAAAGATTATAAAATAGCAGAAAAAATAATGGAGTCATTAGGGATATCTTATTTAAAAGACAGGATCTACACAGAGATAAGTGGTGGAGAAAGACAATTAGTGTTAATAGCAAGAGCTTTAACACAAGAGCCTAAAATATTAATAATGGATGAACCTACATCTAATTTAGATTATGGAAACCAAGTAAGAGTACTAAAACGTATAAAAGAACTTTCAAAAAGAAATATAGGAATAATTATGACATCGCATTTTCCTGACCATGCATTTATGGCATCTACAAAAGTTTTAGCAATAAACAGGGGAAGTGAATATAAAATAGGAACACCAAAAGAAGTAGTTACGTCAGAACTTTTAGAAAAAATATATAATATACGGGTGCAAATAGATACAGTTATAGATCAGAGAAATAGTGATAAATTAAAAATATGTGTACCCATACTTAATAGTTAAAATTTAATATTTGAAAATTATTAATATTAATAAAGAAAGTTAATAGTAGAAAGGG
>CAYLXY010000379.1:0-2363 GCA_964387405.1 uncultured Clostridiaceae bacterium | reverse complement strand
CATCCCACCTTTCAAATGATAAATTTGTAGTTATTATTGTGGATTTTCTTCCTGCTCTTAGTGAAAGGTAGGTAAATAGTAGTTCTGACGCTTCCTTATCAAAAGAAATATATCCTAATTCGTCTGCTATTATTAAATTATACTTTTCAAACCGTTTTTCAAAGGCTCTTAATGTCTTTTCTGATCTACTTTCTTTTAATTCATTTACTAAGAGTGGTATTGTTGTAAATAGTACCTTGTATCCTTTAGTACAAGCCTTAATACCTATTCCTATAGCCATATGTGTTTTACCAGTCCCAGGATTACCAGCTAGTATTATATTTTGTCCTGTTTCTATAAATTCTAAAGAGGAAAAGATCTTTACTTTATCCCTTGCATCCTGGGGTAAATCCTCTAGGCTTAAATCCTCTATATATTTTTTATATGGAAATCTTGCTTGCCTAATTCTATTTCTTATTCCATTAGCTTTTCTTAAATCATGTTCATTTTCTAATACTGATAAAAGAAAATCTTCATATGTTAAATTTCTTGTATTTGCTTCTTTTATTTCTTCTTCTATACTTTTACTGATATAAGGTAGTTTCAACTCCTTTGCCAGATTTTTAATATTTGCTTTAATCGTATCTTTTTTCATATTATCAAAGCCTCCTTATCAAATTCTGTTGATGATTCTTTTAGTAATTTTCCATAATGATTTAGGATTAGCTTTGATTGTTTTTCTATTTCTGTGTTTTCATGTTTATTTTCCCCTAGAGCCTCATCTTTCCTATAGCATAGAAGTTTTATTTTTTCTGTGTCTATATTTAATGGGTTTATCTTTTCTAGTTCTTTTATTATTTTTTCTATTTTTTCTAAACCTTCATTTGAAATTAATTCAATTAGGTCTATGAAATCTCTTGGATTTTCGGTATAATATTTATTGTAGATGTTTTGAAGCTTGGAATTCATTTGTCGCATAGCCGTGCTATTATGAATTGCCCCAGGCTTCTTTTTTAATGTATTTAGATAATGTTTTATTTTTATATTCCATGTACTTAGTCCAAAACTCCTTATGTGCTGAGTTACCCTAATGTTTTCATGATAGATTATTATATTATTTGGATATACCTTTGCTGTTACAAACTTTCCTACTAGTGCATCTGGTACTGAGTATTTATTTTCATCTACTGTTATCACTGAATATTTATTTACCCTTAATTCTGCTACCCTTGAAATATCATAGGTTGGCATAAGTTTTATTAAATAGGGGAATTCCTCTACTAATATATCCTCTGCTGTTTTATTTTCATTGTATTTCTGTGGTTTTAGATTTAATCTGTTTAATTCCTCTTCTAAATATTTATTGGCTTCCTCTAGTGTTTCAAATTTATCCTTTTTACAAAATGCTTTTCTTCTTACATATTCTACTGATCTTTCTACATGACCTTTTTCATTTCCTCGCCTAGCATTACAAAATCTGTAATTAAAGCCATAGTACATGGATAACTTTAACAAATCCTCTGTAGGTTCTTTTTCTGTTCTAGTTACAAATCTTGCTACAGCTACCTTCATATTGTCATAGACTATTTCTTTATGGACACCTCCTACATGGTTAAAAAACTTAACATGAGAATCTAGAAAACTTTCCATCTTTTGATTTTGATAAAGATATGCAAATCTGTAGTTGCCCTTAGCTGTTGTCATTACAGCCATTTGAATATTCTTAGCTTCTCCATCTATTTCTAATTTAACATGTCCCCAGTCAAATTCAACAACATCTCCTAATTCATATTCTTGCCTAATGTATGCTTCCTTCTTTTCATTTAACTTATTTCTTATATAATTACAAACTGTTGAATAACTTATGTCATAGCCTTCCTCTACTAAAGATTCATGTATATCTATTTTCTTCTTTTGTTGTTTACTTTTACCTGTCCTTCTTTTTTCCTCATTTTCCTCTAGATAAAAATCTATCTTATCCATTATTTCCTCTGTTAATTTTACTCTTGTTCTATTACTTGAATCATATTTTGGTGGTTCTATTATTTCTTCAGTTAGTATTAATTTATCACCTTCACCTTCTAGCAACTGGGATCTCTTCTCTTCATATTCCCTAATATATTTTCTGATTGTTTTTCTATCTATTCCAGTTTCCCTATGGATTCCCCATTGAGATTTTCCACCTAAAAATCCATCTATTATTATTTTTTGTTTATCCATTAAACTTATCATCCCCTAGCCCCCCTATGAGTTGTCATAGGGATATTATACATTTCTCCTAGAGGAATTTTCAATTAGAATTTGGGGTACTTTTAGCTTATCATAAACACCAATCTGATTAAAAGCCTTAACATGGATATCTAAGAAGTTTTCCATCTTTTGAT
>CAYLXY010000378.1:0-2371 GCA_964387405.1 uncultured Clostridiaceae bacterium | reverse complement strand
CGGTGAATGCGTTCCCGGGTCTTGTACACACCGCCCGTCACACCATGGGAGTTGGCAATACCCGAAGCCAGTAAGCTAACCAGTAATGGAGGCAGCTGTCGAAGGTAGGGTCAATGACTGGGGTGAAGTCGTAACAAGGTAGCCGTATCGGAAGGTGCGGCTGGATCACCTCCTTTCTAAGGAGTTCAAAGGTACTCACACTATTTTCTTATATATATATCCTAGTAACTAATAGTCAATTGCAAATTGACAATGGTGTTTATGTTTTAAACTATTCACTATACACTATTAGTTATTAATTGGTTATGGGGGTGTAGCTCAGTTGGGAGAGCACCTGCCTTGCAAGCAGGGGGTCAGGAGTTCGAGTCTCCTTATCTCCACCAACCTTAATGTACTCCGTAGGAATATGATCAGGAGTGCCTAAAAGGCCAAGTTGGCCTAACCCGATTTGCGAAACAAATCGATGGTAGGTCATTCGCAAGGAGCTCCAAATTTACTGGACCGAAAGGGAGAGAATAAATTTGTGATGCGAGACTGCGATATATAACTATCAACATTAACTTGTTGGTAAATTGAACATTGAAAACTACATGAATAAAAAATATAAACAGAACAAATCAGAAGAACAATAAGCAACCAAAGAGTTGACATATTGTTCTATGAAAAAAAGGTCAAGTTATTAAGAGCATAGGGCGAATGCCTTGGCACCAAGAGCCGATGAAGGACGGGATAAGCACCGAAATGCTTCGGGGAGTCGCAAATAGACTACGATCCGGAGATATCCGAATGGGGAAACCCACTTGAGAAACCCTCAAGTACCCATAAGTGAATAAAATAGCTTATGGGAGGAAGACCAGGGGAACTGAAACATCTAAGTACCCTGAGGAAGAGAAAGAAAAATCGATTTTCTTAGTAGCGGCGAGCGAACGGGAAAGAGCCCAAACCAGATTTATCTGGGGTTGAGGACATGACAAAGGAAGTATGAGTAAGTAGTTGAAGAAGGCTGGGAAGCCTCATCACAGAAGGTGATAATCCTGTAGACGAAACTTACAAATACCAGGTCATGCTCCAGAGTACCACGAGACACGAGAAATCTTGTGGGAAGCAGGGAGGACCACCTCCCAAGGCTAAATACTACTTGGTGACCGATAGAGAATAGTACCGTGAGGGAAAGGTAAAAAGAACCCCGGGAGGGGAGTGAAATAGAACCTGAAACCCTATGCTTACAAGCAGTGGAAGCACATTATTAGTGTGACCACGTACTTTTTGTAGAACGGGCCAGCGAGTTATGGTATGCAGCGAGGTTAAGTACTTAAGGTACGAAGCCGTAGGGAAACCGAGTCTGAATAGGGCGAAATACAGTTGAATGCCATAGACCCGAAACCGGGTGATCTATCCATGGGCAGAGTGAAGTTGAAGTAAAATTCAATGGAGGCTCGAACACGGTAGCGTTTAAAAGCTATGTGATGACCTGTGGATAGGGGTGAAAAGCCAATCGAACTCGGAGATAGCTGGTTCTCCTCGAAATAGCTTTAGGGCTAGCCTCAAGGAAAAGTAAAATGGAGGTAGAGCACTGAATGGTCAAGGGGCGCATAGCGTTACCAAAACCTATCAAACTCCGAATGCCAAATTATGTTCCTTGGGAGTCAGACTATGTGGGATAAGCTTCATAGTCAAAAGGGAAACAGCCCAGACCATCAGCTAAGGTCCCAAAATTCAAATTAAGTGGTAAAGGATGTGGAGTTACACAGACAACCAGGATGTTGGCTTAGAAGCAGCCACACATTCAAAGAGTGCGTAATAGCTCACTGGTCGAGTGATTCTGCGCCGAAGATTTCCGGGGCTCAAATTTGATACCGAAGCTATGGATTGTATGTAAATACAGTGGTAGAGGAGCATTGTATGCGGGAAGAAGATGTACCGAAAGGAGCGTTGGACTGCATACAAGAGAGAATGCTGGCATAAGTAGCGAAAGGTGAGTGAGAATCTCACCCGTCGAAAACCTAAGGTTTCCTGAGGAAGGCTCGTCCACTCAGGGTAAGTCGGGGCCTAAGCCGAGGCTGAGAAGCGTAGGCGATGGACAACAGGTGGAAATTCCTGTACTAGTTAGAGGCGTTATGAGAGAAGTAGTGACGCAGGAGGATAAGTTGAGCGCGCCGTTGGTAGAGCGCGTCTAAACATAAAGGGAGAAGATATAGGCAAATCCGTATCTTTGCTAATCCTGAAATGTGATAGGGATCGAAAAACAAGTAGAGAAGCAACCGACTCCACACTGCCAAGAAAAGCTGCTATCAAGCCAAAGATTACCCGTACCGTAAACCGACACAGGTAGGTGAGGAGAGAATCCTAAGACGAGCGGAAGAACCTTTGT
>CAYLXY010000377.1:0-2374 GCA_964387405.1 uncultured Clostridiaceae bacterium | reverse complement strand
TATTAAATCTACTTATCCATCAGATGACTTATATAAAAAGGGAATCCATACTATATTATATGAAGCAGAAAGAGAAAATCCTAATGCAAAAGTAATAGCAGCAAGCCTTAGAGGTAAAGTTAATACAAGTATTAAAAATGCTAATGCTTATGAAGCATTACTTGTTGATAACAATGGCCAAATAACAGAGGGTAGTAGGTCTAATGTGTTTTTTGTAAAGGATGATGTTTTTTATACAGCACCTGCAAAAGATGTATTAGTGGGAATTACAAGGAGTAGAGTAATAAACTTATGTGCTAAGCTTGGATATAGGCTTGTAGAAAATCCAGTTCCTGTGGATTTTTTAGAAAACATAGATGGACTATTTTTAACTGGAACATCTCCAAAAGTACTACCTATATCAACTATAGATAATAGACAGTATAATTCTACTAGTAATAGTGCTATTAAAGCAATCCATAATGCTTACAATCAATTAATTGATGACTATATCAGTAGAAACAAAAAATCCATGGAGTAATTTCCCATGGATTTTTTGTAATGTTTTTATAATTATAAAAATAATGACCCATATTTTATAATCTTATATTTAAAAAGCATCTTCATCTAATAAAAGGTCAGAAACATCCGACATTAATTGCTCTAATATAGGTCCATCAATTCCAAGAATATTAACAGCTTCCTCAGATAAATTATAAATCAGACCATCTACACCTAATCCTATACCCATCATCATTACAATAGCATCTGCCATATGAATAATAGCTGTTAATTTAGGATTTATTGTGGCTTTTTCTGGATTATGATGATATGCAATTGCTTCTACTAAATCTTCTGGTAAATTCCATTTCTTTGCAACTTCTGCTCCTACCTGACCGTGATGAAAACCTAATACACTTTCCTCTGCCTCTAAAAATGACATGTTTTCATTTTTAACCAGATCCATAATTTGTTTAAAACTATCTGTTAAATAATGGCTAACTATTATTTTACCAATATCACGAAGAAGTCCTGCTACGTAAGCTTGATCTACTTTAGCAAATCGAACCTTTTTAGCTATATATCTAGATATTATTGCGCAAGATTGGGATTGTCTCCAAAGCTGGTTTTCTTCTAGACCATATCCTGGAACTTCTTTCATTAATAATCCATTAACTGATGCTGTTAAAGCAATACTCCTTATGGCTTGGAATCCTAACAAAACAGAAGCTTCTTTTATTGTACTAATCCTTCTAGGGTATCCATAATATGCAGAATTGGCTAATCTTAAAACCCTAGTAGTTAAACTTTGATCCTTCATAATAGAATCTTCAATATCTTGAATGGTTGAGTCTGGGTCTTCTGTCAGTTCCATAATTTCACTTACAACAGTTGGTAAAGCAGGAAGATCTTCTACCCTTTTAATAATTTCCTCTAAAGTCAATTTAGTCACTATCTCACTCCTAACAGTAGGATATTTCTATTTAACTACATTTTAAATGTTTTATGCTCTATTTCATATAGGATTATAGTCCAATTTATAAGTTTATGGAATAAATATCTTCTTTAAGTCCTCTATATTTAATTGTTGCTTACTTGCTGCTTTATTTTCTTCCTGTATTTCAACATAAATTTCTTTACGATATATTTCTACATCTCTTGGAGCCTCTATGCCAAGTTTTACTTTCCCATCTTCTATTCCAAGTATTTTTATTTCAATGTTATTAGCTATAATTATACTTTCATTAGATTTTCGTGATAAAACTAGCATTATAAAGCCTCCTCTGGTCTTGCAGTCTTCTCTTCTTCTAATTTCTTACTTGCTAAAATAGACTTTTTCATCTCCTCTAAAATTAAATGTCTTTTATGATAAGGACTATCCTCTAGTAAAACTTGTTTGCCTTTTTTGTTTACTGCGTTAATAACAATTGGAGCTGCCAGGTTTGCAGTCATTTTCTCAACATCTTCAGGAACTATAACTATTGTATATATTTTTATATCCTCATGAGATTTTATATTTAATTTTTTAATTACATTCTTAGGTAATTCAAACTCATAATCCTCTTTAAATGCAAAGGGATTAATAATAACAAATGTTAAATTAGAATCATCTACAGATTGTAACCATTTAAAAGGTACATCTTTATCTGAGTTTTCAATTATAAGATATTTAGATAAGTCCTCAAATCCTGGTATGCCATCAGCAAATGTAATTATATCTTCTTCATTGATCTCTATTTCTCCAAAATAATTAGTTTTTAAAATCATACATACACCCCTCATTCTTAAATTTATTCTTATTACTTTAATCATACCCATTAATTATAGACATAAATAAAGATATAATATGTTTAATAAAAATGATAAGTTATCTTGGAGTGATGTTGATAGAATC
>CAYLXY010000376.1:0-2380 GCA_964387405.1 uncultured Clostridiaceae bacterium | reverse complement strand
TAGCGAAATAGATTTATTTATGTTAAAAGATAACACTTAATTTTATAATAAGATATAATATAATAAAAGCCTATTGTATGATATGGAGCAGATTAATCATGACTACGGCAGAAAGATTGATAAAAGAAGGAATAGAAAAAGAAAGTAAAATTAGAATGTATCTGATACCACTTGAAACTTAAAAGGATGATATTAATGATAGAAAAACTTAAAACACTCGAAGAAAAAAAGATTTACTATGAAAAGCATAAAAGTATAATACCACAATTAGTCTTAGAAAAATATGAGCTAGATTTTGCCATTAGATACACCCATGAATCAACTAAAATAGAAGGAAATACCTTATCCCTAATCGAAAATAAATTAATCATAGAAGATAGAATGTCTATTGGGGGCAAAAGTCTAAGGGAAGTTTACGAAGTAGAAAATCACAATAAAGCATTTCAATATGTGAAAAATAATATTCAAAAAGGCATAGGATTAAATGCTAATGTTATTAAGGATATACATGAGATATTAATGGACAATATAATTGCAGGTGGTATCTATAGATATGTAGATGTCAGTATTACTGGGGCTAGTCATAAGCCACCATCTAGAACAGAAATGCACGATAGACTTAATGCCTTTTATTATAATCTAGAAAATAAGGAACTAAATCCTATAGAGAAAGCCTCTTGGGTTCATGCTGAGTTTGTAGCCATACACCCATTTGAAGATGGAAATGGCAGGACAACAAGGATGCTTATGAACTATATTCTTATGGAAAATGGATATTTACCAGTAAATATTAAAAATGAAAACAAAATATTATATTATAACGCACTAGATGAATATGGAAAGAGCAACAATCTAAATCCCTTCTTAGATGTAGTAATTAATCTAGAAGAAGAGCAATTAGATATATATATCAACTTGATAGAGCAAATATTAGAAAATAAAGATGTATGAAAAAAGGCAAATTATAAATTAATTTTATAATTTGCCTTTTTTCATACATAAAATATTTCATGGTCTTTGATTAAGGAAGCATATCACAACATCACTATACTTGGTTTTTTATAATCGCAATTTATGGCATGCAGGTATGGTTTAAAGTTAAATTTATTAACCGATACTATAATAGTATAGATAAATTATTATCTTGGAGGGGTTTTATTGAATGATACACAAAAACAAGTACAAGCAATATTAAACGAACTAAAACAACAAATAATTTACTTAGTAGATCAAGGACAATTAGATAATGTTGATTTTTTTATAGAACAATATATAAAACTAGTACCCCACAGTATAGGAAGGTATTCATTAGAGGCCTTAATAAATATGGGGAAGGAAGATTTTAAAGCGACATAGGACATCTTACAAAAGGGTCTTAAACATCACCCTATGTCCTTTGACTTATTATATAATCTAGGACATATGCTACAATAATCAGAAGAAATAGTTGAAGTCTATCATATTTATATGAAAGCAAAATACGTGGCTACTACAGAAGAAAAAAAGCTGACATAAACTAAACCTTAAAGGATTAGTTGGAGATTTTAAAGGTATTACAAGTGGATATTTATTAGCAAAGGGTGGTGATTATAGATTTATAGTTACAGAAGGACAACATAGAATAGTCACCCTAGCAGCTTTAGGGTATACTGATATACTTTGCAAATTGACTAAAAAACCAGAATATCCTAGAATAATTGATCTAAACGATATAAAAAATGGACTCAAGTAGAAAACAAAGTATATAGTAGGAATCTAGCAACAAGGGTATTTTGGAGGTTCTTTGAAGATGGTGTAGGTAGGGATAGAATGGAGTTTAAGTAAAATCAGGGTACTTATTATATAAGGTCAAACTAGGAGGCATAAAATTGAAACTTAAAAGGGTATTTTATCCTGTAGGACATGGTGGATTTAGTGAAGAAATCTTTTACAAGGATAAAGAAAAGATGTTATCAGTAGTGTATGATTGTGGAACAAGCAAAAAGGCAGAATTAGTAAAAGATGTATTAGAAATGAGAAAGGAAATATATAATGGGATAAACGGGGAAATAGATACATCTATAGACTACTTATTTATATCTCACTATCATAGTGACCATATAAACTTAATAAAAGAACTTTTTAATTCTTGCCAAGGAAATATAAAAAGTATAATATTACCACTAATCTCTAATATTGAAAAAGTGTACTATCTACTTGAACTTACTATTAGCGAAGATTATGATATTAATGATGTTAGATTTCTTTACGGATTATTGTCTGGAGAGTTAAACAGGGAAAGAAATGATATAAATATTATATTTTATCCCGAAAACAAGGAAGATGATTTTAAACATAATGATATAGCTGAAGTTGATATAAATAGACTTGGGGATATCAA
>CAYLXY010000375.1:0-2395 GCA_964387405.1 uncultured Clostridiaceae bacterium | reverse complement strand
TCTCCATATCACGTAGGATTAGCATCTGTTCTGCTAACTCCTGATCACCAATAATAAGCGCATACTTACAACCTAGACGATCAACAGCTTTTAACTGCGATCCTATTTTACGGTTTAAATAATCAATTTCCGCAGCTATTTTTCTAGACCGCAGATCTTGTAGCAGACCAACAGAATAATTTTTTGCCGCATCGCCTAAAGCTACTAAATAAACATCAGGTTTTGATTCAATCGTTACTCCTAGCTCTTTGGTTTTTAAAGCGATAACTCGCTCAATTGAAAAGGCATAACCGATTCCAGAAATATCTGGTCCACCTAAATCCTTCACTAAACCATTATACCTACCACCACCACATAGTGTGCCTAACTCAGTACCATCCACATCGGTAACTGAAATAATTTCAAAGGCTGTCTGTGTATAATAATCAAGGCCCCGAACCATTCGTGGATTTTCTAGATATTTGATACCAATTGTATCTAGAATATTTTTAAGCTCCATGTAGTGCGTTGAGCATTCAGTACATAAATAACCATCCATTGTTGGCGCATTTACTGTTAGCGCTTGGCAAGTCGTATTCTTGCAATCAAGTACCCGTAATGGATTGCTTTCGATCCTTCGTTGACAATCTTCGCATAATTTTTCCTTAATCGAGATTAGAAAATTATGTAAATCCTCACGTTGCTTTGGCCGACAACTTGTGCAGCCAACGCTATTAAGCTCAAGCCTGAAATCATGTAATGCTAGTTCAGCAAATTGCTGCATGGCTAGACTAATAATCTCAGCATCAAGTGCTGGATCCATGCTGCCGAAAGCTTCAACACCGATCTGCGTAAACTGGCGAGTTCGTCCTGATTGTGGCCGCTCATAACGGAACATTGGCCCCATATAAAAGAGCTTAACCACATCAGGGCTCGCATAAAGCTTGTTCTCTATGTAAGCTCTTACAACTGGCGCAGTTCCTTCTGGTCGCAAACTAATGCTGCGATTTCCTTTATCCAGAAAAGTATACATCTCTTTTTCAACGATGTCGGTTGTCTCGCCAACTCCACGCTGAAAAAGTTCCGTATGCTCAAAAATTGGTGTTATAATTTCACGATAACTATAGCGACGATAAAGATCAATCGCACTTGTTTTTATATAGCGCCATAACTCTGCCTCAGCTGGCAGAATGTCTGCTGTGCCTCTTGGAACTCTAAATTGCATTAAATTCACCCCACTTCAACTATCTTATAACTATATCGCTTCACACAATTTTTCACAATAAATTGTATGGAAAATCTATCTTAATTCTGCACTATCAAGAATAATTGTGACCGGCCCTTCATTAACAAAGTCAACTTCCATCGTCGCACCAAAAATACCTGTTTCTACACCTATTCCTTTTTTTACTAATTGTTGATTAAAATGCTGATATAATTTTCCCGCCGTTTCAGGGTCTGCAGCATTAATAAAGCTAGGCCTTCTACCCTTTGTTGTATCTGCATAAAGCGTGAATTGTGAGATTGAAAGAATTTTGCCACCTTTCTCATGAATCGACAGATTCATTTTACCGCAAGCATCTTCAAAAACCCGCAAATTACTTATCTTTTCAGCAAGTAATTCTGCATCTTGCGTGGTATCATCATGGGTAAAACCTACTAACAAGAGCAAGCCCTCATCAATTGACCCTACAATTCTATCATCCACCATAACACTTGCATCTTTGGCCCGCTGTAAAATCACCCTCATCAGTAAATCTTCCTCCCTACACCATCATTCTTTTAACTTCATAGATATCTTTTACGCGTTTAATTCTTGCAATAACAGTCTGCAGGTGCTCAGTATTCATAATCTGCACAGTAATTGAAATCGTTACCATCTGGTCCTTGTTAGCCTTACCAGAGACTGCAGTCATCAGAGTTTTTGTCTCAGAAACTGCCTGTAAGACCTCATTTAAAAGACCTTGTCGGTCCATTCCAGTTACCTCAATGTCCGCAGAATATGAGCTTTCTTGCTCATCACCTATATCCCATTCGACAGCAATTAATCGATCGGTATCAGTTTCATTAATTATGTTAGTACAATCCACACGATGAATTGAAACTCCTCGACCTCGTGTAATATAGCCCATTATGTCATCTCCGGGTACTGGGTTACAGCATTTAGAAAAACGCACAAGTAGGTTGTCAACACCCTTCACCCTAACTCCGCCATCTAGTTTCCTTTTTTTATCGATAGGTTGCTGCCGGCTTTCTAAATCCTTTACAGTTAATTTTTCCTTTTCACCTCTGGCCTTCTCTGTCAGCCTTGTTACAATCTGCGAAGCGGTAATCCCACTGTAGCCGATAGTTGCATACATTTCCTCTTCATTGGAAAAATTAAATTTATTAAGGACCTCTTTGATTAAAGGTGTCG
>CAYLXY010000374.1:0-2397 GCA_964387405.1 uncultured Clostridiaceae bacterium | reverse complement strand
TGGACAACAACTAGACAAGCTTGATACCAACAATTTACAAGAAATAATGGATCTTGTAAATAAAGACCTAGAAGAATATTTACCCAAAATTGAAATAAAAACCTTGATAAGCAAATTGCTTAAAGGCCAAGGAATTATAAAACTGGAAGATATAGTTAGACTGACTTTGAAGTATTTTTTAAAAGAGGTCATTGCTAATTGGAAGATATTAGGTCAAATAATAGTTTTATCTTCTATATATGCAATATTGAATAATCTTCAAAGTGCTTTTGAAAATGATCTAGTGGGAAAGTTGGCCCATAAAGTGTGTTATTTAGTTATTATTACAATTACAATTAAAAGCTTTATAATAGCCATCAACTTAGGCAAGGATACAATAGACATGATGGTCACATTTATGCAGGCTTTACTACCTATTTTACTTGGAATGTTAATTGCTATGGGTGGGGTAACCACTTCAGCATTTTTTCATCCAATTTTATTAGGATCTATAGGTTTTATAGGAACTATAATAAAATCTGTAATATTACCTTTAATATTTTTTTCAGCTGTTTTAGCTATTGTAAATAATCTTTCATCTAAAGTACAAGTGACTAAGTTGGCAGGCCTGCTAAAACAATCAGCTGTAGTTATATTAGGATTTGTTTTAACTGGATTTATTGGAATAATATCAATTCAAGGGGTGGTAGCATCTACAGTAGATGGAGTAACAATAAGAACAGCTAAGTTTGCAGTAGATAAATTTATACCTATTGTAGGAAGATTTTTATCAGATGCCATGGATACAGTCATTGGATATTCCTTATTACTTAAAAATAGTATAGGTGTAGTAGGCTTAATAGCAATTTTTGCTATTTGTTTAATTCCAATGATTAAAATAATTGCATTAATCACTATATATAAATTATCTGCTGCAATTATAGAACCAATAGCACAAAATCAGTTGGCAGACTGTTTAAATCAGATGAGTAATTCATTAGTTTTAATATTTGCAACTGTATCTTCTGTAGCAATCATGTTTTTTATTACAATAACTATTATAGTTGGTGCAGGTAATATTACAGTAATGATGAGGTAGGTGATATTATGAGCTTTATTCGTGAATGGGTTATTACAATAGTTTCTATTATTATATTTATTACATTTGTAGAAATATTAATACCTAATTCAAATCATAAGAGATTTATAAATGTAGTAATAGGATTTTTGCTTATGATAGTAATTTTGACACCTTTAACAAAATTAATAAAGGGGGAAATTAATTTAGAAGAAAAAATTTTAAAAACATCTAATGACCTAGAGTTATTAACAGTTGAAAACAGAATAAATAATACTGAATATAGTAATAAGGAAGCTATTATTAAATTGTATAAAAATGAAATTACCAAACAGATCAAAGAGCATATTGAATACAATACGGAATATATTGCTCAAAAAGTACTTATGGAGGTTGAAGATGACAGTGATAGTCCTCAGTTTGGATTAATAAAAAGTTTTAATATCACCCTAGAAGAAAAGACTAAAGAGGAAAAACCTGCAAGTAAAATAATTAAGCCAGTAGAAATAAATATATCCATAGGAGAAAAAAATGATAATACTGTAGAGGCTGCTAGCATATTGATTAATAAAGAAGATGATTTAATAAAGCAAGATATTAGTGATTTATACAAGGTATCAAAAGATGACATAAATATTTACCTACTAAAGAATAATTAGATAGGAGGGAAGAATTGTGAAATTAAAAGAAATTAATAATTTATTAAAAGATCTTATATCAAAAAAGTATGTAGCCAATATTATTGTATTATTAGCAGTGGCAGTTATAGCCTTAATTTTTACAAGTGACTTTTTAAATAAGGATCAAAATGTTGAAAATAATGTTAAGGAAACCAATGGAAACACATTTGTTAGTGAAGATAATCTACTTAAAACAGAAGAGATAATAGTCGAAGCAAGATTAAAACAAATACTTGAACAAATCAAGGATTCTGGTCAAGTGGAGGTTATGATTACATTCGATATAGGTTCTGAAATCATTCCAGCATCTAATACAATTGAAACAAAAGACAGCTCGGAAGAAGAAGATGCTAGTGGAGGTATTAGAACTGTTAAGTCGCAAAATATTACTGAAAATATTGTTACTTCAAATGATAATAGTGGAAGCAAGGCACTTGTCTTAAAAGAAATAAAGCCACAAATAAGAGGTGTAATTGTTGTAGCAGATGGTGCAGATAATATAGAGGTGAAAATGCAACTCTATGATGCAGTAAAAACTGTACTTCAAGTATCTGGGGACCAGGTTCAAATATATACTAGAAATTAGTGGTTTTTATGTAAAATAATTTTAAAATGCTATACAAGGGTTTTTATAATAATATAAATAATTTCAAGGGGGAT
>CAYLXY010000373.1:0-2404 GCA_964387405.1 uncultured Clostridiaceae bacterium | reverse complement strand
AATTGAAAATTAATAAAATCCTTATCAAGGGGATTATTAAGATTTATAGGTTTTGTAGCTTCTTCTCTATCTCTTATTTCAATTAATATTACATCTTCTCCTATTTTTTTTATTTGATTCCACATAATTTCATATTCTATTTCTCTACTAAATAAGCCTTTTAATCCTTTACTATCAGGGATTATAATAGCATTTATTCTGCCTTTTTCTAAATCAACTTCAAGATCTGTAATCATTCCTATTTTTCTACCATCACTTATACTTACTACTTCTTTATCTGTTAAGTCTGATGCTTTTATCATTTTAGAATCCTCCTTTAAATATTTTGTCCTATATCTATCTTTATATAAATAGTATTAAAGTTATTACAAAAATAAAAAGATCTTTATATTAAAAAATCCCTCCTAAGAGGGATTAAATATGCTTTCTCATATGTTTTAAAGCTGTTTTTTCTAATCTAGATACTTGTGCTTGAGATATTCCTATTTCTTCTGCAACTTCCATTTGTGTTTTTCCTGAGAAAAATCTTAATGATAGAATATGCTTTTCTCTATTGTTAAGCTTTGTCATGGCTTCTTTAAGTGCAATTCCATCAATCCAGTATTCATCTTTGTTTTTATCATCACTTACTTGATCTACAACATATATGGCATCTCCATTATCATGATAGATTGGCTCAAATAGTGAAACAGGATCTTGTATAGAGTCTAGTGCAAATACAACATCTTCTCTTGGTATTTTTAATTCTTTAGCAATCTGTGCTATCGTTGGCTCTTTAGAATATTTATTTGTAAGTTGTTCTCTTACGTGAAGAGCTTTGTATGCTGTATCTCTTAAGGATCTACTTACTCTAATTGAATTATTATCCCGTAAGTATCTGCGTATTTCTCCAATAATCATAGGAACAGCATAAGTAGAAAAACGAACATTATGACTTAAATCAAAGTTGTCAATAGCCTTTATAAGGCCTATACAACCTACCTGAAATAAATCATCTACATGTTCACCTCTATTGTTAAACCTTTGAATTACACTTAAGACCAATCTTAAATTACCTTGTATAAACTCTTGTCTAGCACTTTCATCACCTTTGTGAATACGATCAAACAACACCCTCATCTCACTATTTTTCAATACTGGTAATTCCGATGTGTTTACGCCGCAAATTTCAACTTTGTTAATATGCATTGTTTCTTCAGTCCCTTCACTATGAATTACCCCTTTAGTATTTTAGATTATTGACTGTTTGAGCGAATTTATACGAAGTAATTAAATATAAATAAAAAAACAGATTATCTGTTTTTTTATTTATATTAGTCTACTCATTTCTTTTTGTAATCTTACTATTATTCTTTTTTCTAGTCTAGAAATATATGACTGGGAAATTCCTAAAATATCTGCAACTTCTTTTTGTGTTTTTTCCTCTCCTGTACTTAAGCCAAATCTTAATTCCATTATTTTTTGCTCTCGTTTTGTTAATTTATCTAATCCTATCTTTAATAATTCTCTATCTACTTCCTCCTCTATAAATTTGTGTATAATATCATTCTCTGTTCCTAATATATCTGAAAGTAATAATTCATTTCCATCCCAATCAATATTTAATGGTTCGTCAAATGAAACTTCCATTCTTACTTTATTATTTCTTCTTAAATACATTAAAATTTCATTTTCAATACATCGAGATGCATAGGTAGCCAGTTTTATTTTCTTTTCAGGATTAAAGGTATTAACTGCCTTTATAAGCCCAATCGTTCCTATAGAAATTAGATCTTCTATGCCTATTTTTGTGTTTTCAAATTTTTTAGCTATATAAACAACTAGTCTTAGATTTCTTTCTATTAAAATAGTTCTCACTGTGCTTTCATCATCTTTAAGTTTAGACATTAAATCACTTTCTTCTTCATTTGTTAATGGTGGAGGCAGAGCTTCACTACCTCCTATGTAATACAAGTTTTTATCCTTATAGAGTTTTAATTTTATTAATATTTTGATTGAGTAATATCTATAGCTTAGTTTAATTTTGTTAATAATTTTTTTCAATTTGTATACCCCCACTTTAATTTTATTTGTATAGAAGATAATATATATTTATATAATGTCTGGATGTAATAATGCTCTGTAATCACCTGTTTTTGAAAGATTTTTATTATAAACAGCTATAATAATTTCTTTAATATGTCTATAATGTTTATCGTTGTAGATTAATACATTATCTGGTTTAAAACCAATTAGCATTCCATTTTCTGTGCCTAAGGCTTCATAAGGTATTATTCTGAATCTAGTTAGCCAACTACTACTGCTTAATTGATTAATTATCTGTTCAAAGTTAAATATTTTATTATTTAATAAAATATCTTGCATCTCGATTGGTAAAACATTTTTTATTACGCTATATTCTACA
>CAYLXY010000372.1:0-2415 GCA_964387405.1 uncultured Clostridiaceae bacterium | reverse complement strand
AAAAGAGAACTTAAAAAAAGAGGGCTTGATGTTTATACAAGCGAATATAAAAATGCAAAGTATAAGAACAGAGCCAAGAGATAGTTCTTTTAAAACTTAATATAAAAAGAAGAATATGCAAATAGCACTCTTCAAAGAAAAGGAAAAGAAAATGGATAAAACAGACATGACCAACAATCCTGACAACAGCCAAGTTCAGCCAAACGTTGAAACAGCTGACAGCCAAGCGACACAGCCACAGGCACAGTCGCAGGCAATATCGCAGGAAATTGGTAAACAGGAAGATACTTTTACAAAAGGTATAGACCCTGAAACTCTTGCACCTGAATTAAAGCAACTGTATAAATCTATGCAGGCAGACTATACAAGGTCTAAGCAACAAATAAAAGCAGACCTTGATGAATTGTCTAACTGGCGTGGACTTAGGCAGACTAAAGAATTTCAGGAGTGGGCAGAGCAGGTAAGAAAACAGCAGGCAGAACAGGCTAAACCAAAACCTGAAAGCGAAATGACGGAAGAGGAAAAACTTGAGGCAAAGTTTCAAGAATACAAACAGCAGATAGACCAGCAATACCAACCGTTCATTAAGCAATCAATAATGGAAAAAGCACAGGCAACGCTTGAAAAGTTTCTTGTAGCAAACCCAGAGGCAAAGAGCAAATTAGAGGATATATCAAATGTAATAGCACAATACAATCTTCCTATTGATATGGCATGGAAAATAGTTAAATCTGAAACTGCAAAGAACGATGCAAAACAAGATGTTTTAAGCGAATTGCAGGTAAAGAAAGATGCTAACTTAAATATGCCATCGCTACAACCCTCAAAGCCAGATACTAATAGACCAAAGAGCATATTTGATGCATACCAGCAGGCTAAGAGGGACTTAGAAAATAAATAAAAATAGGTAGGTGTAATATGAACGATAGATATGATGAGATATTATCAACTACTTTAAAGAATTATAGAGATACTTTAGTTGATAATGTTACAAAGGATGTTGCCTTATTTAATTGGCTTGACCAGAAAGGCAATAAGAAAACAGAAACTGGTGGTGAAGCAATTGTCGTTCCAGTAATGTATGCTTTAAATAGCACAGTTGGTTCATATAGTGGATATGACATAATTGATACTACACCACAAAAAGGTATTGGAAATGCCTTGTATCAGTGGAAGCAGGCTGCAGGCTCAGTGTCTATTTCAGGCAGAGAGTTTAGGCAAAATAATAGCGAACACGCTATTATAAAACTTCTTGACGCAAAGGTAGAGCAGTTAAAACTCTCTCTTGCTGACCACTTTAATGAGAGACTCTTTAAAGATGGTAGCGGTAACGATGGAAAGGATATAGACGGACTTGCCTTGATAGTTGATAGTTCACCATCTACTGGTGTTGTAGGCGGAATTGATGCTGCTGTTGTAGAGGTATGGAGAAACTTCCAGACATCTGGTGCTAAAACTACTAATCCTTTTGATAACCTGATAAAAAAGATGAACACCACATACAATAGTATATCAAAGGGGATAGACCACCCAGACTTTGGTGTAGCTACTCAGACAGTATTTGAGGGTTACGAGGGTCAGTTAACAAAAAACATAAACTATAACGTTGCCTTAGTTGATACAAAAATGGCAGACTTTGGTTTTCAAAACTTAAAGTTTAAAGGCATGATGCTTGTTTATGATGACGCTTGTAATGCTGGGTGTATGTATATGCTTAACAGCAGATACTTAAATCTTGTGGCTCACAAAGATGCTGATTTTGCCATTAGTGATTTTATTAAGCCTGAAACCCAAGATGCAAAGGCTGCTGATATCATATGGATGGGTAACTTAATTTGTTCTAATAGAGCAAGACAGGGAGTTATCACAAACATAACTTAATTATTGGCTATCAAAACGGGGAGGTAAATTCCTCCCCAAAAATAATAAACGATAGATTTAGAGGTGAAATATGTTATTTAAAAGAATAAACAGAGATGCACCAGACCAAGTGTTTGTAATTTGTAAGAACGGCGAAGACTTTGAACTCAAGGGTGGAACGCCAGTTGTATATGACTTTACCACAGCAAAGAACGGATACTCTGTAATACTTCCAACGACAGCTATGCTCAATGCTTTTGCAGGTGTTGTAGCTGATGATGAGATACTGGGTAAGTCTGGAACTGCAAATGAGTTTGGTAAGGTTCAGGTATATGGATACCATCCTGCAGTTTATATTGCAGGTACGACTGCTGCTGCTGGTGATGAACTCCAGCCAGTTAACGCAAAAAGTTATCTGACATTGTCAGCTATAACTACTGCCTATGCAATAGCGGGGGAGCAAGCCTCCTTAAAAGCTTCATCTACATTTGGTAACAAATATAAGGTGTTTATCAGGGCTATGTAGTATAAATCAAAGCCAAAGGGGGTGTAACA
>CAYLXY010000371.1:0-2416 GCA_964387405.1 uncultured Clostridiaceae bacterium | reverse complement strand
AGAAGAGTTTTTTACAGAAGTAAAAGATACTCTTGTTTTTGATAAACAAAAATTTTCTTGGTTAATTGAGTCAAAAGAGTTTTTACCTGACAGTTATACAAGGTACTCTAATAAGATTGGTTTAACATCCAATGGTAGTTTTATTTCTCAGAAAAATGATGTTGTACTTGATTTTCCCTATAAAGATTGTTATCTCCAAGGAGGACAAGATAAAGAGGATCAGAAAAAAAATGAGATATTTTATCACGAGACTATAGCAAGCCATCAAATTACAAGAATGCTTGAACCTAAGGTTTTTACTAATGCTAAACGTTATACCAAAGAAGGTATTGAAGAAAACATTGAAATAACAGACGGTGATAACTTAATTATTAAAGGAAATAACCTAATTGGATTGTCAAGCGTATTAGAAAAATATGAAGGGAAAATTAAACTCATCTATATAGATCCACCATACAATACAGATTCTGATGGCTTTAAATATAATGATACTTTTAATCATAGCACCTGGTTAACATTTATGAAAAATAGATTAGAATTGGCACATAAATTATTAGCTCCAAATGGTTCTATTTTTGTGAATTTAGATGATAGGGAGGCACACTATTGTAAAGTACTGATGGATGATATTTTTGGAAGAGAGAACTATCTTAATGATATTATCTGGAACTCAACAAAATCAGTTACAAATACAGCTATAATTTCAGTGTCTCATACCCACACTTTAGTATATTTTAAAGACAAAGAATATTATGTGAAGAATAGGACGGAATTTAGATTATCCGAACATGGAGAAGGATTTTCAAATCCTGATAAAGATCCACGTGGACCATGGAAAGCAGACCCTTTTCAAGTAGGTGGATGGAGACCAAATCAACAATATGAAATCATAAATCCAAATACGGGGGCTGTTTATAAACCTAACGAAGGGAATAGCTGGAAGAATGATTTTAATAAATATAAAGAATTAGTTAAAGATAATAGAATAGTTTTTGGTGTTGCGGGAGAGGCTGGACCTCAACGAAAAAGATTTTTATTTGAAGCAAAAGAAAGAGGACGAGTAGCTAAAACAATATGGGACGATGTTGGAACTACTACAAATGGAACACAACATTTAAAAAAGATGTTTGGGAAAAGTGTTTTTAATAACCCCAAGCCTGAGCAATTAGTTAAACGTATAATTGAATTAGCAACATTTGAAGATGATATTGTTTTAGATTTTTTCTTAGGTTCAGGTACTACAGCAGCCGTAGCCCATAAAATGGGTCGCAGATATATAGGGGTAGAACAAATGGATTATATAAATGAAGTTACTATAGAACGACTTAAAAAAGTTATCGAAGGAGAGCAAGGTGGTATTTCAAAAGATGAAAAGTGGCAAGGGGGAGGCAGTTTTGTTTATTGTGAACTATTAGAAGATGTTTTATATGAAGCAAAACAAATCCTTGGGGCAACAGAAAAAGATTTAGAACAAATAAAAGAAAAAATATACAATGATAATCGAATTCTTCCTTATATAACTAAAAATGAATTGTACTCACTAGATGAAGAATTTAGTGCTCTTTCATTAGAGGAAAAAAGGAAAGCCTTGTTAAGTCTGCTAGATAAAAATAAGATATATGTTAATTATTCAAACATAGATGATGAATCTCTGTCTATAAAATCTGAAGATGTACTATTTACAAAATCATTTTATAATAGCCGCATATAAACTAATAAAAATTTTAAGTTTTAGGAAGGAGATAAAGCTATGGCTAATAGTTTAAGCAAGCCTATTGGGAAAAGTGATGATAGCAGTAAAGAATTTATTATAGATTGTTTGGCAGGAAATAGCACAGGCGGATTTGATATTGACTCTATATATTATGTAGATAGTGTTTGGTATGTATTCGAATATTTAAAAGTAGAAAATCCATATGTTACTCCACACTCTAGTCATCCTAGAAGATATCCATGGAACTGGCGAAAATTTTACTCGTTATGGAATCTTACGCAAAAATTAGCTGGAAAGTTGTTTTTAATTAATTATAGTGATAGAAAGCAAGATTCCAATGAGGTTAAGGTAATGGAAGTAGAAGATTTTGATTTAAAAAAAATACAAGACTTCATGTCAGATTATAAACAAGGGAATTATTGTGATTATATGAAATTAAAAGAAAGAAATATGACGAAAAAAGAATTTAGTGAGTATTTAATAGAATTAAATAACAGAGCATTGAAATCATCAATTTAGTGATAGGAGGGGAAAGTGTGTCTAAATTATTCTTATATGAGAAAATAGAAGTATTAAATGAAAGTGGAAAACTAGCTGAATTAGCAGATATAATTAATTCAGGCTTAGCTTCCCATATTCAATTACGTGAATATCAAGAAGAGGCTTTTAAATACTTTATTACCTATTATGAAAACGAAAATT
>CAYLXY010000370.1:0-2418 GCA_964387405.1 uncultured Clostridiaceae bacterium | reverse complement strand
TGAATGAGTATGTCCACATGAAGCATGGATTTTATAATATGCTGAATCTATTCCTAAATTATTTTTTTCTTCTTGAGTTAATATATTAAATTTAGGATTCTTTGATACTAATTCTGCATATCCTTTATCCATACCTAAAATATCATTTGGAGCAGTAAACCCTGCTTCTACCAATCTTGTCGCCATAATACCAACACGACATGCATTTCCAATGGTAACAAGTTTAGCATCTGTCCCAAAAACAGACACAAGTCCAGATGCAGTTGTAGCTACCATATTTAGCGCGGCATTAGTTTGTACTTCTGAAAACTTTTTAGCCCTTGCTGCAGCTGCAGCAGAAGTAAAAGCACCACATGTTCCTGTGGTATGCCAATATTCATAATGAGAAGGATTTAGTGCTGTTCCTAACCTCGTCATAGTCTCGTATCCTACAACAATTCCCATTAAGAAATCCTTAATATTTGCATTATATGCCTCAGAAACAGCCATTGCTGTTGGTATTGCAATAGCACCTGGATGAGATATCGATGATTTATGAACATCGTCTAATTCTAAAATGTGACCTAACATTCCATTTGCATAAGCTATATCTGCATATTCTCCCTTTATTTGAGTTCCAACTATAGTAGCTTCTTCTTTTCCTTCAATAGATTCAAATAATTTAATTATATTTTTACCAATGTTTTTTGAACAACCACCAATTGCACAACCCATCCAATCTAATATTTTATATTTTAAATCTTCTTTTTGTTCGAAATTTAAATCTTCATATTTTAAGTCACATAGTTTTTTTGCAAACTTTAAAGTTATATTCGAATTTTCCATTTGAACCTCCCTGAATAAACATCTTTAGATTGCATTTTATAATTTTATTGTTTTTTAAAAAAATTTATCCTTCTCCGATGTTTTTTTATATCAGCTATCAGACATAAATTCTATGATATTTGAGTTGTTTCATTTATATACTATAGCTACTTTCAGATATTGGTAGCATACATTTTTTTAATTTCAATAAACAAAATATTTAATTTACTATTAAAATAAGCACATTTTTACATAAATCAGGTAAATCTCGATCAAATACTCTCAGAATAGTAACATCAGTTATTATTAGATTTTAAAAGTTCTATTTTGTCGTGCCTTTTCAGTAAGTTTAATAGCACGTTCTACTAATTCATTAGATTCACCTATATGTTTTTCTGGATCTAATAAATTATCAATTTCTTGCTCAGAAAAATTAGCACTTACTTCAGGATTATCTAATAAACCTTCTTTAAATGTTAAATTTTCAGCATAGCAGTTTTCACTAACATTAGCTACAATACCATGAGCGCTAAGTTTACCCAATTTGGATCCTAAGACTATCATTACCTTCTCGGATAGTACAAAGCCATCTAACAAAAGAAGATTTGAATACATTTTTTCTTTATCAACCTTTAAATCCGATAATATAAATCTTGTATTATCCAGTATAGCACCAGTCAATATACAAATTTGAGGTAAAGCTATCCACTCTGGTTTCCATGCAGCACCATCTCTCTCATGTTCAACATGCATACATTCAACCAGTAGGCTACTAAGATGGCGAACAATTTTTGCCAATCCATTAGTACCTTCTGCAACTTCTGGATTACGCTGAATTTTCAGATCCAGATAAAATTGAAAGAATTAAAGGTGATCAGCTTACCAATGTGTTTTATTGTTATCCTTATTCAGCATTTCTAAAGCCTGAGATTGAGAATAATCATGAGTTAATCAGAAGAATTATTCCTAAAGGCAAGAGTATGGACCATTTAACGCAAAATGATATTTGTAAAGTAATGTCCCATATAAACTCTTACACAAGAAAAAAGCTGAATGACCAATCACCATTTGATTCATTCAGCTCAAGATACGGTTTTAAGTTAATCGATGCATTAGGAATCGATTTAATTAACCCTAATGATGTCATCTTAAAACCAAGTCTTTTAAGATAATCTAATTTATTATCCAGGCATTCTATACTATAAACAGGGGTCTAATTTAGTCTTGCAAAAAAGTTTTTCTATAGTAGACCTCTTAAAGTTATGCCCAAATTAACTTCACATTATCATTCTAACATAAAAAACGAGCATTTTACAGCTCGTTTTTTAAGAATTAAACTATTTTAAGTCGTCTATTTTTTCAAATTTAGATAAGGGTCTAATTTAACCTTGCAAAGTCTAATTTAGTTTTACATTTGACCAACTTTTTTAAACTTTAAGTATCGGCACATCATTACAACTTTTTGAAAATTATATAGTTAATGTTCTATTAATTCCTTATTCTTCATAACAGAAAAATTAACTCCATAACGATTAAGCTTTTTTTAATTCCTTGACTTCACCTTTCTGTAAATCAATATTTTCAAGTTGACCCTTCTTTACCATATCCTTAAGC
>CAYLXY010000369.1:0-2424 GCA_964387405.1 uncultured Clostridiaceae bacterium | reverse complement strand
TAGATAAAGATTTTTTAAAAAATAATAAAATACAAACAAGATATATAAATGAGGATATTATTAATATAACAGAAAATATGTTTATATTTACTAATTTTAATAGAGAAGTGGAGTTTGAAAATACAAATAAAACTATGTATTTAAAAGAAGGGAGAAAGTACAAGAAAGATATGTTTCTAGATGAGATTTCTATAGGAATTAAAACTACTAAGGGTTTACTAGTATTAGTAGGCTGTTCTCATGCTGGAGTCGTAAATATATTAGAAACTATAATACAAAGAACAAATATGAATATTTATGCTCTACTAGGGGGGACTCATTTAGTAAATGAGGATGATAAAAAAATAAACAAAACAATAGAATATTTAAAAGAAAAAGACATAAAGCTTGTAGGAGCATGCCACTGTACTGGTAAGCAAGGAGAGATAATGTTAAGTCAGCAGTTAGAAGAAAATTTCACAGAAAATAAAACAGGATATACTTTAAAGCTTTAATTCTTTTAAGGCTAAGAACTATTGACCTTAAAAAAGGATTCTGATATTATTAAAGTGTAGTAAGAATTTAAAAGACAAATACATACGTTAATAAAAAAACAAACTTAATAATAGTATGACTTTGTCTTTAAACCCTTATTTTTTATAGATGGGGAGTTCATATAATGCTAATAATATGGTTTAGCAGTTTCTACCGGATAACCTTAAATTATTCGACTATGAGTGGAAGTGTACCTAGGGTTCCGACTAATATATTAGTGCTGGTCCAAGCGGTACAGGCATAGGCCACACCGATGGGATAAAAGCCCGGGCGGGTAGGTTTCATTCCTTATGACCTATCCTCTCGGGTTTTATTGTTTTTATAATAAAAGCAATAATCTGTCATCGTGGAAATAAATTTATAATTAATCACATTTGAAAAAGGGGGATTTAAAGATGAGTACAAAAAATGGCTCTACATCAGCTCTAGACAGTTACTTTAAACTAAGGGAGAATAAAACAGATGTAAAAACAGAAGTAATAGCAGGTATTACTACTTTTATTACTATGGCCTATATTTTATTTGTAAACCCAGATATGCTTTCAATTGCAGGAATGGATTATAATGCTGTATTTTTAGCAACATGTATTTCTGCAGCAATAGGTACACTTATAATGGGGCTTTATGCTAACCTTCCTTTTGCCCAAGCACCTGGAATGGGACTTAATGCTTTTTTTACTTTCACTGTAGTTATAGGAATGGGTTACACATGGGAACAAGGTCTGGCAATAGTATTTCTTTCAGGAATTTTATTTATTTTACTAACAATTACTGGTGCTAGAAAAGCTATTATAGAAGCAATTCCAATGTCTTTAAAACATGCCATAGGTGGCGGTATTGGATTATTTATTGCTTTACTTGGATTTAAAAATGCTGGTATCATAGTATCTAATGAAGATACATTATTATCAATTGCTAATTTTGATAATCCAGCTGTTGTTTTAGCTGTTATAGGCTTAGCCATTACGGGTATATTAATGGTAAGAAAAGTAAAGGGAGCTATTTTAATAGGTATAGTTTTAACAACTATTATTGGTATTCCTATGGGAGTGACTAATACTGAAATTAGCACATCCTTTAATTTTAATATTGCTCCAACATTTATGAAAATGGATTTTAGAGGACTTATAGATTTAAAGCAAGCTGGACTAATAGCGGCCTTGGCAAATGTAGCTACAATAATTATTTCCTTTAGTTTAGTAGATATGTTTGATACTATAGGAACTTTAATAGGTACTGCTAATAAAGCTGGCATGTTAGATGAAGATGGAAATTTACCAAATATGGACAAGGCTTTAATGGCTGATGCTGTAGCAACTTCCGTAGGAGCTGCTTTAGGTACATCTACAGTTACAACTTATGTAGAATCTGCATCTGGAGTAGCTGAAGGTGGGAAAACAGGTTTAACAGCTGTAACAACAGGTATATTATTTATACTAGCAGTATTTTTATCACCACTTGCTTTAGCAGTACCTGGCGAGGCTACTGCATCAGCATTAATTATAGTTGGCGTTTTAATGATGGGTACAGTTAAGCAAATTAATTTTGATGATTTTTCAGAAGCCCTACCTGCTTTTTTAACCATAGCAATTATGCCATTTACATTTAGCATTGCAAATGGAATTGCAGCAGGACTAATATTTTATGCAATAGTAAAAATTGTAACCGGTAAGGCAAAAGAGGTTCATCCTACAGTTTACATACTTGCAATATTGTTTATTCTTAGTTTTACTGTATTACCTAAATAATTAAATAAAAGCAGCTAAGAATTCTTAGCTGCTTTTTAAAACTAAAATTAAACAAAGAAAAAATGTGTGTATAGATACTTAGAAGGATTAACATATTAAATTTTAAATAAAAGTAAGATATGCAATATTTTAAATTAGCATA
>CAYLXY010000368.1:0-2453 GCA_964387405.1 uncultured Clostridiaceae bacterium | reverse complement strand
GAATAAATTATTTAAAATTATAAATAATAAATCAATAGTATTTAAAAATACTCTTGATTTAAAAAGGAGAGATATTAGTGAGAAAAATTCAGCTAATTGCTACAGCTACTTTTGGACTGGAAGCTGTAGTAGCTAGGGAAGTAAAAGCTTTAGGATATGAAGAGGTGCAGGTGGAAAATGGTAAGGTAACATTTACTGCAGATGAATCAGCTATTTGTAGAGCTAATCTTTGGCTTAGATCAGCAGACAGAGTCTTATTAAAGATAGGAGAATTTAAGGCTTTAACTTTTGATGAATTATTTGAAAAAACTAAAGCTTTACCTTGGGGTGATATAATACCTGAAAATGCGGAATTCCCTGTTAATGGGAAGTCGATTAATTCTAAACTTTTTAGTGTGTCGGATTGCCAAGCTATAGTTAAAAAAGCAGTTGTAGAAAAGATGAAGCAAAAGTATAAGAAAGATTGGTTTGAAGAAACTGGCGCTAAATATACTATAGAAGTTGCACTTTTAAAAGATATTGCTACTTTAACTATTGATACTACTGGTGCTGGTTTACATAAAAGAGGATACAGAACTTTATCTAATATAGCACCAATAAAAGAAACATTGGCTGCGGCACTTATTTCATTGAGTTATTGGAATCCAGATAGGGTACTTATAGATCCACTTTGTGGTTCTGGTACTATTCCAATAGAAGCAGCTTTAATTGGAAAAAATATTGCGCCAGGAATGAATAGAAACTTTGTATCTGAAGATTGGGGTATAATTTCAAAAAAATCATGGAGAAATGCAAGAAAAGAAACCCATGACTTAGCTAAGTTTGATCGTCCATTAAGAATATATGGATCTGATATAGATGGAGAGGTGTTGAGTATAGCTAGATATCACGCTAAGGAAGCTATGATAGAAGAGGATGTTTATTTTCAAAAACTAGATGTAGCAGATTTAAGATCTAGGTTTGAATATGGTTGTATAATAACTAACCCACCTTATGGAGAACGTATAGGAGAGAGAGATGAGGTGGAAGAATTATACAAAACCATGGGTAAGGTTTTTAATCAAATGGACACATGGTCTAAATATATATTTACATCTTATAAAGGATTTGAACAGTTATATGGTAAAAAAGCAGATAGAAGAAGAAAGCTTTATAATGGTAGGATAGAATGTCAATATTATCAATATCAAGGGCCAAGGCCACCTAGAAGAGAAGAATAGATAAATTTAATTTTAAACAATAGTAGGGGCTGGTTTCTGTGGAGCCCACTGAAAAACATATTGCTTTAGCAATTTGTCATTCTGAACGCAGTGAAGAATCTAGTGTTTCCAACAGATTAAAGATCCTTCGCTAACGCTCTGGATGACAAAACATGACTTTTTCAGTGGCTGGTTTCCATGCCAGCCCGATTTTAGAATATTAGAATAAGGTCACTGTCTTCAGGATTTATTCCTTAAAGTTATTACTATAGTAGTACTCGAGATTTTTAAATTCTTGCCATTTGTTTTTGCTTTTGTCTGACAACTCTCTTACAAATTCTTTGTTTTCTTTGAAATATAGTCTGTGGTTTACATTAAATTTATTTTTCATATCTGTAATATATTGCATATACTCATTGCCTTTCCAATCTAAATAATCAAATAGTTCAGACATAAGAAGATTAGGGCTTATGGTTTTCGATTTCCCTACTAAATCTTTCTGGACAACTTTTTTGGCCCCATCATTTCCCCAAATTAAATATGGAGTTTGATAATAATTTTTAAATCCTTCTACATTTTCTAGATCCAAATTAATATCTAACATATTGTATACACTATTATCTTTTCCAAGCCAAGGATTGTGATCTCCAAATATTACTATCATCGTAGGTTCTTCTTCATTTCTAAAATAATCGAATAACTTTTTAAGAGCTGCATCAGTTTCATTTATTCCTGCCATATAATTATTTATTATATTATAATTTGAATCATCGTAATAATCTTTTTTAACTAGGTACTGTGTATCCGAATGTTTCTCATCAGAATATGGCCCATGATTTTGGTAAGTTACTGAAAAATGAAAATAGGGTTTTCTGTCTTTTTTACTGTTTTCAAATCCTTCTATTATAAAATCAAAAAACTCCATATCCATTAAATAAGATTCTTGAACTTGATTATATTTGTTGTCATAATGGTCATACTTATCAAATCCTAAATATTCATTGACATTCCGTCTATTATAAAAAGAACCAGTTATAGGGTGCATAGCCTCTGTTCTATAGCCTTGCTCTTTTAAATACCACACAAAAGAATTTGTTGTATTAAAATATTTCGGATGGGAATGGTAGCCTGTTAGAAAGGCTCTTTCTGTATCTATTGTGCCACCTGCAAATACGTTTGTTATTAACTTACCTTGTATAGATTCTTCTTGTAATTTATGAAATTCTTCATATATATCTATCTTTAAATCTATAT
>CAYLXY010000367.1:0-2455 GCA_964387405.1 uncultured Clostridiaceae bacterium | reverse complement strand
ACTGGTGGTGGAAAAACTATAATAGCTCGCGAAATAATTATCAATCTAATTAATAATTATAATAAGCAAGTACTTTTTGTTGCACCAAAAATTGTTTTAATGGAACAAACAATAGAGGTCTTTAAAGGACTAAAACCTCATATTATTCACGGTACAAATAAGTATAATTCAAAACATCATCTTTTGGTTAGTACAATTCAAACAGCAAGTCGTAGAAGTAATTTAAATCCAGATGTTATTATAATAGATGAAATACATTATGGATTTGAAGGAGTTATGATTGAAAAACTTATTAAAGATAAACCTATGACAAGAATAATTGGTTTATCTGCAACTCCTTATGATAAAAATGGAAGACTACTTAAAGGGTTTGATTTAATACTAGATAAGTTTGATATGAAATATATGATTAATCATAAGTATCTTGTTCCATTAAAATCATATATTCTTGCAAAACCATATCTCGATAATATAAAAATAATTGCAGGTGATTATGATTTAAAAGAATTAGGAAAAGTTGTATGCGATAAGAAGACAATTATGGAAATTGTTGAAACAACAAAAAAATTCATAGAGCAATCTAAAAAAACCATTGTATTTGCAGTTGATATTGAACACGCTGAATTACTATCAAAAGGATATTCTTCAATAGGATTTAATGTTAGAACATTGCATTCAAGAATGACTAAAGATGAAATACAAAAAGAAATTCAAGCATTTCGAGAGGGATATAATAATATTAAGATATTAGTGTCTGTGCTTATGCTTACAACAGGTTTTGATGTACCTGATACTGATTGTGCTGTAATTGCAAGACCAACACGAAGTCAAAATCTTTACAAACAGATGGTAGGAAGAATATTAAGAGTTTCAGAAAATAAAAACTTTGCTATCCTTCTTGATTGTGGAAATGTAATTGAAAATCTAGGTATGCCACTTGAACCTGTAAAAATTATAGATGGAAATGTAATTGAAAATAAATTAAAATGTAATGTATGTGAAAGTGATAATCTAAAACTTATAAAAAAAGCTGATGATTTATATTGGAAATGTAAAGATTGTGGCTTTTTAAAAGAGATAGAACAAGGAAGTTATGAATGTATAAGTTGTCATCAGCTTCACAATACACAGAGTGATTTTTCATTTGAAAACGATATGCTATATTTACATTGTGATTGTGGATATAAAACAGTTATTTCAGAATATCAAGGTGAAGAAGAATTGTTTCTTGTAGATGATAGTTTGGGAAATAACATGTCATTGAATTTTGAGGAAGCAAGAGAGTTTGCAAGAAATTTAAGATTACAAAAAGAAGAGGAATGGGTAAAATATTATAAAAAGTGTTATCCATATTATTCATCTGCAATTGAACCAAAAGAAATATATAAAAATGAATGGACAAACTGGGAAGACTGGCTTGGGATTAATAGTATTAGTAATGATGACATATATGATTTAAAAAAAACTAATATAAAAGTAAACGATTATTTGCCATTTGAGGAAGCAAGAGAGTTTGTAAGAAGCTTAGGATTAAAAACTAAAGCTGATTGGAATAAATACTGTAAAGGTGATATTGTAGGATTACCGAAAAAGCCTATTAATATTCCAACTCAACCTGAACAAACTTATTTTAGATTAGGATGGATAAATTATAAAGATTGGTTGAATAAGGGAATTAGATCTTTTAATGAAGCAAAGGAATTTGTTAAAAATCTTCATATTGAAAATAAAGAAGATTGGTATAAATATTGTAGAGGTCAATTGGAAGGGTTTAAACCTAAGCCTAGAAATATTCCAAGAGATCCTAATTTGAGATATAGAAAAGAATGGATAAATTGGGAAGATTGGCTTACTGGTAAAACAATTAAAATATATGGTGAATGGCTTGATTTTAATGAAGCAAGAAAATTTGTACGATCTTTAGGTATACAAAATACTTTAGATTGGAAAAAATATTGTAAGAGTGAATTAGAAGGCTATGAGCCAAGACCAAATAATATTCCAGCAGCTCCTGATTATGTTTATAAAAATAAAGGATGGATTGATTATGGCGACTGGTTAGGTACATTTAGAAAAAGAATAATAGTTAAAAACGATAAGTATTTACCATTTAAAACAGCAAGAGAATTTGCTAGAAGTCTAAATTTAAAAACACCTCAAGATTGGAGAGATTATGCTAATGGACTATTTCCAGATTTACCTAGTCTACCTGATAATATTCCATCAGATCCTAAAACAATTTATTATAAAAAAGGATGGTGGGGAATTTATGATTGGCTTGGTTTGAAAAGAGAATATTAAATCCTACTAAATAAAGGTTTTCATACAATAAAAACTAGGGGTTATATAATACTTATGCTTAAATAACTAAATGGGTAGTATAATATTTTATACTACCTAATTGAAATACTCTACATTATAACCGAGATTGTTCATAATTTTGTGTCAATAACCT
>CAYLXY010000366.1:0-2456 GCA_964387405.1 uncultured Clostridiaceae bacterium | reverse complement strand
ATATAAAACATCAGCATTTCCATGCTCAATGAATTTATCTGGAAGTGCAAATACTTTTACTTCTTTATAAATTTTATAATCATTTAATAAAACTTGGATCTGACTTCCGAATCCTCCAGTTTTAACGTTCTCTTCAATAGTATATATTTTTTTATGTTTTTTTGCTAGATTAGTAATAAGATCAACATCTATGGGTTTTATAAATCTAGGATTGACTAAAGTAGTGAAGATGTTTTCTTCTTCTAGTTCTTTGCATATATTAAGTGCCATTTGATTAGTAGTGCCTAAGGCAATAATAAGGGCATCATTTCCACTTTCATAAACAATTTCACCTTTACCAAGTTCTATAGAATTAAAGTTTTCATTACTTTCTAATTTTGCAGAACCTCTAGGATAACGAATTGCTATAGGTCCATTGTGCTTCATAGCAAACTTAACCATTTCTTTTAACTCTAAACCATCTTTTGGTGATAGAAAAGTTAGGTTAGGAATGCAGGATAAAAAAGATATATCAAAAGAACCATGATGTGTCTCACCATCATTGCCTACTAGACCAGAACGATCTATTAAATAAGTAACTGGCAAGTTTTGAATACATGTATCATGTATTACTTGATCATAGGCCCTTTGTAAAAATGTTGAGTATATTGCGAATGCAGGTTTGTATCCGCCAGCTGCTAACCCCGCAGCAAATGTACCTGCATGTTGCTCTGCAATTCCAACATCAAAAAACCTATCAGGATATTTATTGGCAAAATTATTTAAGCCTGTTCCCCCTGGCATAGCTGCTGTAATAGCAAGAATTCTTTCATCTTCTTTTGCACATTCTACTAAAGTATTTCCTGCAATATCAGAATATGTTTGGCAAGTTTTTTCAGAAAGTACTTTTCCTGTTTCTATATTAAAAGGACCAACTCCATGGAATTTACTTGGTGATTCTTCAGCAAAATTATATCCTTTGCCTTTTTGACTTAAGACATGTAATAAAACAGGACCTTTAACTTTTTTTGCACGATTCATTACTTGACATAAAGCACTGTAATTATTAGCATCAATAGGCCCTATATAAGTAAAGCCTAGTTCTTCAAATAATATACCTGGTACAAAAAAATATTTAATACTATCCTTTGCTTTTTCTGCTGTTTTCATAACACTCTTGCCTATAGCAGGAATATTACCAATCAAATGCTCCACATCGCCTTTAACTTTAGAATACATAGGTGTTGTTCTTATTTTACTTAAATAACTAGATAACCCCCCTACATTTGGAGATATAGACATTTCGTTGTCATTTAATATGACTATAACATCCCTTTGACTTTGGCCAATATGATTTAATCCCTCAAAAGCCATTCCACCAGTCATTGCACCATCGCCTATAACAGCTATAACCTTATGCTTTTCTTTCTTTAAATCTCTTGCTACAGCTAAACCCATAGCAGCAGATATAGAGGTACTGCTATGTCCTGTTTCAAAATGATCATGTTCACTTTCATGACGCTTAGGAAATCCACTTAGTCCTTTGTATTGTCTTAAGGATGAAAATTGATCCCTTCTACCAGTTAATATTTTATGTACATATGCCTGGTGTCCGACATCCCAAATAATTTTATCTTTTGGACTTTCAAATGTAGTATGTAATGCTAGAGTCAATTCCACTATTCCTAGGTTAGATGCTAAATGTCCACCTGTTTTAGATAGAGAATTTACTAAGAATTCTCTTATTTCTCCAGCCAATAGATTTATTTCACTAGTATTTAATTTTTTCAAATCCTCAATGCAATTAACTCTAGTTAAATATTGATACACTTATAATCTCTCCTTCTTATTTTTTAGTTTTGTCGAAGAAATCACTGTTATCCCTGTTTTCATGTATATATAATTCAAAAAACGGGCTGTGGTAAAAATAATAATATGAGAATTATTTATAGCAATACCTTTCCCAATAGCTTTACCCCCTACAGTAAAGGCTGCAATCAACCCACTTAGGATTATTGTCAATAAAGGTTTAGATATGGAAAATGGTAAGGCTTGTGAATTTATAATAATACTAGTTCCTGCGGCTCCACTTAAAATGCCACAAATATCCCCAATTACATCATTACAAAAATTTGATACTAAACCAGCATTTTTTAAAAGATTAATAGCATACTTTGCCCCATCTACCTTATCTGCAGCCATGGCATGAAAAGGTTTTTCTGATGCATATGTTACTGCTATTCCTATAATATCCGCTAATACACCTATTAAAATAATTATTATTAATGTTATAAATGCAATGACAGTTTGTGTATTAGTTAAAATAAATTCTGATGATATGCTTATTCCCATTGCTAAAAAAAATGTCCAAATGGTAATTGTGATAACCCATTTCAAATTATATTTTTCCCATATACTTGATAACTCTATATTAGATGTTTTGGCATTTTTATTGCCTTTAGACAATATAATCCCTC
>CAYLXY010000365.1:0-2461 GCA_964387405.1 uncultured Clostridiaceae bacterium | reverse complement strand
TTTTTCTTTATTAAATTTGGATAAGCCTTTACTGCTATTGCAATTGTAATATTCATAACTATATGTATCTGTTCTTGAAAGTCCATAATATTTAATAATTTCATCTATTTCTTTTAATAGCAAAGTTGTATTGGTTATTTTAAAATAATCTAATAAACCAATAATTTTAGAATTTACGTCGTTAAATATTATCTTCGTAGAATCAGAATTAATTCCAACATTACCGCCTCCAGCAAACAAGTCTAAAAAACAACTAGTTTCGGGGAAGAATGGTTTTATCTGATCTAATAGTTTAAATTTACCTCCAGTATAATTAAACGGACACGCTATATCAGCCCTCTTTTTTAACCCTTCATAAGTTTCACATAAAAATAGTCTTTCACTATTATCTGTAATTTCAGATTTGCCTGTGGAAAAACTTTTATATGGTTTTTCAAATATAGATACTTTTCCTTTATTTTTTAGGATACGTAATATATCTTCATCATTTATTTTTGCATTTGAACGTCCATTTCCTTTATCTTTCATATTATTATACGATAATAATATATATCTAGCATTTGATTTTTGTATTAAGTCCTTAAAAGCATCGGTAGCGTTCATCATACAGTAATCACTTTTAATATGTTGCCTATCCATTTTCCTAGCCACACCAAAAACAGCAGGTTTATTCCACTTAGCAACATTTTCTAATACATGATAAGCATCGCTATACTGCCTAGAGTTATATGGCGGATCTAGATATAATAAATCACATTCTATTTCCTCTACTAGAACATTAGCATCCATATTATAACAGTGATTATTCTCATTTAATGAACTTTCTGGCAATAATAAAGGTATAACAAGTTCTTTATCAAATTCTGTTTGTTTCCTATAAGCATCATAGTGCCCTACAGTATTAGCAATCCTGTCCATTCCATATAACAGAGAAGTAACTAATATTGCAAATTCTTTAAAATTAATTCTATTTTTTTTATATTCAATCTCTATTTGTTCCCTAATATAACCAATCTTACTACAATCATCTTCATCAAAAAATGTATTAGCAAAGTTTATGCGCATATAATTATTCTCTGAAGTTTCGACTTTGTTAAATTTAACTATGTAGTCAATAATTTTATATTTGGAATACTCTTCCGAAGCAAACCAAGCATAGTTACTAATATAATTGCTATACAGTAAGTCATTAGTAATTATCATTTTATCTTTAAAAGTATCAGAAACTGAACCTGTACCACTAAATATATCTGCTACAATATTAATATTTTCACAGTTTTTTTCTACAGTTTCTCTTATAAATTCTCTTAATGAATATTTATTCCCTAAATATCTCCTATTATTAATATAAGATCTTCTTAATTCATGTTTATTTATTAAGGCATCAATTTCTTCTAGTTTTAGAATTTCATCATTAGATACACCAAGTACATTCTTAATCTCTTTCAAAACACATTTATTCCATATATACCTACCAGTTTTTGTTTTTTTTATTTTAATATCTTTATCATTTAAAATCTTGTACAAATGTGATCTAGAAATTGATAGTTCATCAATAACTTCTGCCACACGTAATTTATCCATTTTTATTCCTCCTTGCCACAAATATATCAATTTAGAGACATTGTATCATATTTTTAATGCTTTTGGGAATGTTTTAGTGGAATTAACGGATGCTTTTTGCATCCGAAAATAATCCTCTTTATATTTCTATTCCTTTGTTTATATTTTCTTTATCTCGTTTCATATAGTTATTAATATTACTTTGAATTAATTTTAGATCTTTTAATTCTGTCTTGATTGTGTTCCGTTCATTCATCAAAGCTTCTTTCTGTTTACTTAGATTCTTTATCTCATTTTCTATTTCTCCATTAGAATCAATTAATTCTTTAGTGATTGGTTTCCCTAGCTTCTTTCTTGCTCCTTCAAATAATATTATTTCAGATGTAAATGCTCGATAATATTGGTCTTTATCTTTTGCATTCTTATAATTTTTGTAAGTATTTCTATACTTTTTATAATCTCTGATAGCTGAATGTTTTTCTTTTAGCTCTCTTATTTTCCATTCTATTTCTTTAACTTCCTGACCATTTCTTGTCATATCTAAATGCTTTGTTTCTATTATATTATCTAGTTCTCTAATGTCCTTAATATTATATTTTGATAGATGACTAAGAGCCTCTGATGCTATCTTAAGGTTTTCATTCTTAGCCCAGTGCATTGTTTGTAGTACTCTAAAACTACCCCAATATTTTAATAATTTCAGTTGAAAAAGGGTCCACTCTAGAAATACACTTCAATATATAAAAAACAATATATTGGAGGGAAATAGGAGTGTTAACAATGATAGATTATTATTCAATTATAAAATTGAAAATGAAAGGTTTTTCTAACAGAGAAGTTTCTAAAATGTTATCAATTAATAGAAAGACAATTGCAAGATATTGGAACAAATATGTTG
>CAYLXY010000364.1:0-2471 GCA_964387405.1 uncultured Clostridiaceae bacterium | reverse complement strand
AAATATTAATATAAAAATTATGACAAGGGGAATATTACATAGTTAATATCTAATCCTTGTCTTTTGTTTTTCCAAAAAAACCTTTATAATAGAGATTAAGGAATAACTAGTGCTTAAAATATATATAATTATGTCAGAAAAAATTAGCAAACTAAGGAGGTAGGTGCTATGCTACAACTCAATAACATATCTAAATCCTATAATAAAGGATTAATAAAGGCTGTAGATAATGTAAGTTTGGATATTAAACCAGGGGAGATATTTGGTTTTTTGGGACCTAACGGAGCTGGAAAGACTACTGCAATAAAGATGATAGTGGGTCTACTAAAACCAGATAGTGGAAATGTTATAGTAGGTGGGATTAATGTGTGGGAAGACCCATTAAAAGCTAAATCCATAATTTCATATGTGCCGGATAATCTGGAAATATATGAAAAATTAAAGGGCATAGAGTACTTAAATTTTATAGCGGATATGTACGGGGTACTAAAGGATAAGAGAGAAGAAAAGATAAATTTTTACTTAGAAATGTTTAATATAAAAGATGCAATAGGGGATATAATAGGAAGCTACTCCCATGGAATGAAACAGAAACTAGTTCTTACATCTGCCCTTATGAATGAGCCACAATTATTTATATTAGATGAGCCTATGGTGGGATTAGATCCAAAGTCTGCTTTTAATCTTAAGGAAATTATGAGACAAATGTGTGATGAAGGAAAAACCGTATTTTTTTCAACTCATGTATTAGAAGTAGCAGAGAAACTTTGCGATAGAATAGCAATAATAAGTAAGGGGAAAATAGTAGCTATGGGGACCATGGAAGAGCTAAGGTCTAATGCTAAGGAAAAAGAAACTTTAGAAAATATATTTTTGGAGTTGACGGAATAATGGAAAAAATAATTTCATTAATCAAAACAGACTTCAACACTACATTTGGTTTGTCTTCTATAGGATATAGTTTTAAAAACAAAAAGAATAGATGGCAGATTATAGTCTTTGGTATAGCCATGCTATCCCTGTTACCCACTTACTTTCTACTAGTAAAATTATTAGGCACGCTTTATGATATATACAATGAAATAGGTCAGAGATCCATGTTTTTATTATCAGGATTCCTAATGGCACAGGTAATGGTATTTGTACTTGGACTACTTTATGTAATGTCTAAATACTATTTTTCCAATGACCTGGCCCAGCTAGTACCATTGCCTATTAAACCATCATATATATTAGGTTCAAAATTTGCAACTCTGATGATTAGCGAGTATTTAACCTCATTACCTATTATATTACCATTTATAATTATATATGGCATAAAGGGTGGAGAAGGGATTATTTATTGGATATATTCCCTTGTATTACTTGCAATGCTTCCAGTAATTCCATTAGTATTATCTTCTATTTTAATAATGGTTTTCATGAAGTATACAAATATTGGAAGTAAAAAGGAACTAATTAGAACATTAAGTGCATTACTATTCATTATACTGATGATATATGTTCAACTTAAAATAAATACTACAATTCAAAATTCCTTGCTCCAAGGAGATAATTTTCTAATAAACCTAGTAAAGGATTCAAACTTACTAGTTAAAAATCTAGGTTTAGGATTTCCACCATCTATGTGGGTATCTTTATCCTTATCAAACTATTCAAATATGACAGGATTAATTAATTTGTTAATATTTATAGGTGTAGGGGTATTAAGTTTCATAATTATGATGTTTTTATCTGAAGGTCTTTTCTTTGGAGGACTAATAGGAAATATTGAGATTTCTGCATCTAAAGGTAAATCCAAGAGAAAACTATCTATTAAGGATTCAACTAAGGAAACAAAGCCATATTTAGCTTTAGCTAAAAAAGAAATAATAATGCTTTTTAAGACACCAATATATTTAATGAACTCAGTTGGTGGAGTAATTATGGTACCTATAATAGTAGTAATGACTACTATAACTAGTGGAGAAGAATCCATGAGTAGCATAATTGGATTTATAGAAACTAAACCTGAACTTGTAGCTTTAGTAGGTATAGGATTAATAACATCTTTAGGCATGTTAAACAGTATAGGTTCCACTAGCTTTTCTAGAGAAGGTAAAAATTTTTGGATACAAAGAACATTACCTATAAAGGTAAGGGATCAAATAATTGGAAGAATTTTATCTTCACTTGTAATTCAAACATTGGGAGTAGTTGCACTGTTAGCTAGCCTAGCTTTTATTATAAAACTTGAAATATCAACAATTATTCTTATAGCTGTACTTGGTCTTTTAGGTAGTATTCCAATGACACAAATAGGAATGGTAATTGATATAACAAGACCATTGCTAACATGGACTAATCCACAACAAGCTATGAAACAAAATCTAAATGTACTAATTGGGATGGGTGTAGGCACCTTATATGCTGGTAGTATAGGATATTTAATATTTAAATTAATAGGTAAAATTAATATAAATCTGATATTC
>CAYLXY010000363.1:0-2483 GCA_964387405.1 uncultured Clostridiaceae bacterium | reverse complement strand
AATAGTATGATTCACTGTTACTCCTATATTTTTTTCTTGTAAATAATATAAAAAGAATTATTAGTAGAAGATATTTCTCAAGTATTAAAAAATAACGAATAGTTAACAAGCCTCCATAATATATTTCTATATAGGACTTTTTTTAATAAAAGTGTATAAGGAAACTATATGATTGGGGGAGGGTATATATGAAGTCGGTACAATGGTTGGCTATCTTACTTATAGTAACACTAATAATCTCATTAACTGGATGTGGGGTTTTTAGAAATGAGGAAGATACAGATGTAAGTTTAGTAATTGATACTGGATTAGTAGAAGAAGATGGATTAAGAGAAACGGTTCTTTATTATTCAGATGATAAAGGAATTATAGTTCCTGTTATGAGAAGAATACCTTGGGAAGAAGGGATTGGAAAATCTGCAATAAACTTATTAATAGATGAACCAGGCCTTAGGGATGACTTAGCATCTGTAGGATTGTTACCAGTATTACCTGCTGGAACAGAAGTAATAGGTATGTCAATAAACGAAGGATTAGCTAAAGTGGATTTTAATGAAAATATACTAGTTTATGAAACTCAAGCAGATGAAAAAACAATTGTTCAATCCCTTGTGTACACATTAACTGAATTTGAGGCAATAGATAAGGTTCAGTTATTGGTAGATGGAAAAGAAATGAAAAAGCTTCCTCATGGAACAAAAGTTAATGAACCTTTACAAAGGAAGAATATAAACTTAGGTTTAGACCTGCAAGAGGAAGAAGTACCAGTTGTAGTGTATTATAAAAGTACAACCAATGGAGAAGATTCATTTTTTATTCCAGTAACAAAAGGGGTTAATGCATTAAAAGCAGATATAAAAAGTGTATTAACATCATTAATTGAAGGAGCCCCAGAAAACACAGGACTCTATAGTGAATTGCCAGAAGGTGTAGTATTAAATGATGTGTATGTAAAAGATGGAATTGCATATATAGATTTTAGCCAAGAAATTAAAAATATGCCTAGCAGTAAATCACACCAACAGTCAATGATATATGAACTAGGTCTTACCCTAAGGGAGGTAGAACCTTCGATTTCTCAGATTCGTATTTTATCTAGTGGTAAGGAGATAGAATTAAATTCAGATGTAAGTTTAAATTTACCAACTTATTCAAATACACATTAAAAAGCAGCTAAGCTGCTTTTTAATGTGTATATAAAAGACAAGCTATGGTATAATATTATATGAAAATATTGTCTAGGGTTAGGGAAAGGAAGATAAATATTGGAAGATATTAAAAATGTTAAAGTTCCTAATCAAGCTGTAATTGCAACAGGGAATAAACATAAATTAGAGGAAATTGGAGCAATTCTAAGGGATTTTTCTTTAGAGGTTTTATCAATGAAAGATCTTGGATTAGAAGGGCTAGAAATAATAGAAGATGGCAATACATTTGAAGAAAATGCTTTAATTAAAGCAAGTACAGTTATGAATAAAACAGATAAGTTAGCTATTGCAGATGATTCAGGTTTAGAAGTTGATATATTGAATAATCAACCTGGCATATACTCAGCTAGATTTGCAGGGGAAAATGCAAGAGATTATGACAATAATAAAAAACTTCTTAAATTACTTGAAAATGTTCCATTAGAAAAAAGAACAGCACGATTTGTATGTGGTATAGCAGCTGTATTTCCAAATGGAGACACTATTGTTTTGAGGGGGGAATGTCCAGGTGTAATAGGCTTTGAGCCTAAGGGTCAAGGTGGATTTGGCTATGATCCTTTATTCATAGTAGAAAAATATAATAAAACTTTTGCACAAATAGGAGAAGAAAAGAAAAATAGAATCAGCCATCGTGCTCTAGCTTTAGAAAAATTAAAAAAAGAATTAAAGATAAAATTAAAGGGTGAGTAATTTGAAGATAGGTGTAATTAGTGATAGTCATGGAAAATTGGAATATATAGATCTAGCTATGGAGTATTTAGAAGATGTTGACTTAATTATACATGCTGGAGATAATTATATAGACGGAACTTATATAGAGGAAAATTACAATATAAAAGTAATTGCTGTTGCTGGTAATTGTGATATGATAGGTATTGAAGAAAGAGTTGAAAGTATAGGGGATAAAAATATTTTTCTAACACATGGTCATCAGTATTTAGTAAACATAGATTCAAACAGACTTTTTTATGCAGGCAAAGAGCAAAATGCACATATAGTTATATTTGGTCATACCCATGTACCTTTTTATGAAGAAATAGAAGGCATAAAATTAATTAATCCAGGTAGTGTAAGTTCTCCAAGAGGTAATTCAGAAAGAAGTTTTTGTATAATTACCTTAGAAGAAGATATAAATGTGGATTTTATAAACATTTAATTTGTTTATTTTGCAATATGTTAGTATCAACTATTATTGAATTAGGTAAATATAAAAACACATGAAATATGATATGAGATAATACATGTGTGACAAAAAAGCATGAAAAAAAGAAAGGC
>CAYLXY010000362.1:0-2489 GCA_964387405.1 uncultured Clostridiaceae bacterium | reverse complement strand
AACCAGTACTATTTGCAATAGTGCCTGTCTCATCAAACAAATATTTTAAAATTGGTTCTTTGCTATAAAAAGATATGGAAAAAGCAAATAAAGAAATAATTACTATCGCTAGTCTTGAATAAAAATGTTTTGAAAAGCTTTTAAAACTTCTTAAGTATTATATGTAAAAAAAGCAGCTAAGCTGCTTTTTTAAAAGAATCCATATTTTATTAAGTTTCAACCTTTTCCATTTTTGAAATTGAAACCTCATAGGCTACTTTATTGTCAACATTTCCATCAGGATACTTTTTTTGATACTGTCTACTTTGAACTCGTCCCCAGATACGAATTTTATCACCAACATTTAAATTAGAAGAAAATCTGGCATTTCTACCCCAGGCAATAGATGGAATATAATCTGATTTATTATATAATCTATTTACTGCAATTAGTATATCTGTAATTTCTCTACCAAATGGAGTTTCTCTATAAACAGGAGTCTTGCAAATATATCCCTCTAAAAAAATCTCATTTGGATTTTTTGCCTTTTTTTCCTCTTCATAATCAATAATATGTTTAGCGAATATTGTTAATACCAATCTATTACTGTTATCAATAAATTTATTATAAGATCTTAGTTGTCCTTCTACCTTTACCATATCCCCATCCTTTAAGCTTATGCCTGTTAAAAGTCTTTCTGACACTGTTACAGGTAATTGATCTACTACATCACTTAGTCTGGGTATTTCTATGTTGTATATGTAGAATCCCTCGCCATAAATTTCGTGGCTAAACTTTTTATCCCCTACAACCTTTCCTATTATAGTTACAACATTTGTATCAATAAGATGCTCTGATACCATCCTATCCCACTCTCCCTTCTACTCTTATGTTTATAATATTTTTAGGACTAGTATATAAACATCTTTATTCAGAGTAGAAGTAAATTATGTGTTATTTTTAAAGCTTTGGTTTTTTATTAATAGTATTTAAAAATATACTCTTAGCTTCATTCATGGATTTTGCTCCTAATAATAAAACCATATCTCCTGCCTTAACTTCTTTTATTATCTCCTCTATAGCACTTCTTAAGAATGGATTGTATTTCAACTTGAATCTACTACCTTTAAATACATTAAAATATGCTGTCTTTTCTTCTAAAGTAGCTAGATTTTCATTATCTACATAATCTAAACTATCGGTTATAATAAGATTCTTTATATTTAATATGTCATACCATTGTTTTAAAATCTTAGCATTTTCAAAGTTAATATAGGCACCCCTTTTCCTCCTAATGCCATTTATAATATAAAGATACTTGTACTGTAAATTTTGTATAGTACTTAATGTAGCTTCGTAGCTAGAAGGATTATGACAAAAATCATCTATAACAATATATTCCTCATTGTATATAATTTCAGTTCTTCTAGCTACTACAATATAATCTTTCATAGCTGATGCAATACAGCTTATAGGTATGTCTAATAGTAAACAAGTTGTAACAGCTGATAATGCATTATAAATATTATGGTTTCCTAACAAATTAGATACTATAGGATATTCAAATAGTTCTATCTCCATACCAGATAATGTTGTTATACCCCTTTGTAAACAATAATTAAAACAACTTGTAAGGCCTGTATCTATACTTGAAGCATTAACCGTAGACTTAGAGCTTAGCCCATAGGTAATAACTAGTATATTACTATTATCTTTTAACATATTCATAGCATATTTATCATCATGATTAATTAAGGCAATTTTACCAGTATGTAAATTATCAAATAATTTTTTTTTAGAATTAATATAATCATCAATAGTTTTATGAAAATTAAAATGATCTTCCTCAATATTTGTATGAATTGCAATATCAAATTTAATTCCATGAACTCTTTCATGTTTTAATCCATGGGAAGACACTTCCATAACTACTATTTTTATATCCTCTTCCACCATCTTATTTAAATAATAATAAACATCTTCCGTAGATGGAGTTGTAAGTTTTGATGAATATAATTTTTCATTGATTTTAATATTTAAAGTGCCTATTAATCCACTTTTTATTCCATAGCTTTTAATAATATGATTTATCAAATTAGCTGTAGTTGTTTTCCCATTTGTTCCTGTAATACCAATTACAATAAGCTTATCTGATGGATAATTATAGAATTTGTTGCATAATTCTGCAAGCGTTTTTCTTGTATCTTTTACCTTCTTTATAATACAATTTTCTACACACAAATCCTTTTCAGTGTAAACAATAATAGCTCCTTTTTTTATGGCTATATTAATAAAATCATTACCGTCCTGAGTTTCACCCTTTATGGCTACAAAAACATAATCTTTTTTAATTTTTCTAGAATCTGAAGTTATTCCTCTTATCTTTATGCCATCAATTAGCATTGGTGTATTTCCTCCTAATTTTATAATAAATTAGAATTAGTTTGTCCCACACTTACAATTTCAATACTATTTCCCAACTAAGCCTTTATTTATATTATATCTTCCAT
>CAYLXY010000361.1:0-2492 GCA_964387405.1 uncultured Clostridiaceae bacterium | reverse complement strand
GATTTAAAAACCTTGATAAAATAACAAGTTTATATCCTGGACTTTATGTTATAGGGGGATTAAGTACATTAGGAAAGACAACCTTTATACATCAGTTAGTAGACCAAATGACAGAAATGGGAGAACATACATTATTTTTTAGTTTAGAAATGGCAACCCTTGAATTAATAACTAAGAGTATGGCCCGTTTAACTGTATTAGATAAAGAAGGTTATAAATTTGAAAATGGAGTATCAGCTTTACAAATAAGATTAAACGATATACCAGAAAGGAAAAGGGCAGCAGTACAACAAGCCATAACAAACTACGAACCAATATCTAAGAGATTTAGTGTAATAGAAGGTAATTTTAATACAGATATTACAAGTATAAGAAAAACCGTAAATGATTATATTTTATCCAATGGAGTAAAGCCCGTAGTAGTAATTGACTATCTACAGATAATACCAGGAAGGCCAGAGGATAGAAGCGACAAAGAAAGAATTGACACCGTAGTAACAGAACTGAAAAGAATATCAAGAGATTATAATATAAGCGTACTTGTAGTTAGTAGCTTAAATAGATCTAATTATTTAACGCCTATAGACTTTGAAAGTTTTAAAGAAAGTGGAGGAATAGAATATACCGCAGATGTAGTATGGGGTTTACAATTACAAGCTATACATGATGAGGTATTTAATTCTAGTCAAAAGATAAAAGAAAAAAGGGAGATCATTAATCAAGCTAAGAAAGCAACCCCTAGAAAGATAGAATTAGTATGTTTAAAGAATAGAAACGGGATAAGTAATTATAGTTGCTTATTTGATTATTACCCTAAGTATGATTTATTTATTAGCCAAGAAGATTATAGCATTGATTTTAACCAGGAGAACAGGGGGCGGATATAATGAGCCTAGACGCTTTAAAATCGTTTTTTAGCGAAGTAGAACCCAAAGCCATAGAAGAACCCCAGGAAACAATTAAGGAACGGGGAAGCCCTATTTTAACGGCACACATTGAAAGAGAAAAGCAAAGCAGGGAACTATATTTTGAAATGGCGGAGAATATAAAGAGATCCGAAAGATTAAGATGTAAAATAAACAAGGACTTTATAGCAGGGGTAGACCATGAATTAATATTAAAAGATAGTTTAGAATGTATTAGTTTAATGACGGGGGATAGAGTTTTTTATAATCAGAATAAGAAATATTTAAAAGATTAGGCGGGATTAAAACCCCGTCTTTTTTATTTGTTGTAATTCTAATGTAAAAATGTTATAATCAATTTGTAATACAGTTGTAAACATTAATTAAGTATGATATAATATTATTAACAATTAAATAGATCTAATAAAACTATTTTGATGTCATTTATTTATAAATGTTTCCGAAAGGGGTTAGAAGTTATGTCTAAAAATAGAGATAAACAAAGGGCCAACCGTAAGCTATATAAGCAAGAAGGATTGGCCCTTTATAATGAATATGGAATAAAAGACGAAACGCCACAGTTGGCGGTATTTAATATGATTAAAGAAAATAAAAAGAAAAAGGAGTAGAAAAATGGAAGAAACCAAGGTAAGAGAAGTAGAGTATATAGAGCCTAGAACACTTGAAGAAATGGAACAAGGAAAAGGCGTAGTAGTAACCATTATATTAAGTAAAGGTTTTGGGTTTATTCGAGATGAAAACGGTAAAGAAATATTTTTTCATGCAATGTCAGTATGCAACCCAACCTATGAAGAATTAAAGGAAGGCCAAGAAGTCGAGTACATGATAAAAGAAACACCTAGAGGGCCAAAAGCCATTGGCGTAGTAGTTATATAAGGGGTGATTAAATGGCAAACATAATAACAAAGTTATTCAGTAAACAAAAAGAACCCCAGGAAACGCAGAGGGCCGAGGTAATGAGTGGAAGCCCTGCATATTTCACCCCGTTTAGTGGTGGAGCCTATGAAAGTGATATATATAGGGCAGCGGTTGACGCTATAGCAAGGAACGCCGGGAAATTAAAGGGAACCCATGTTATAACTACAGGAACCAAAAGGAAGCCAGGGGATAGTTATTTAAACAGGATATTACAAGTAAGACCAAACCCATATATAACGGCCTATGACCTTATTTATAAATTAGTAACCCATTATTATTTATATAATAACGCATTTGCTTATTTAGAAAAAGATAATAGGGGTTATTTAAAAGCTATATGGCCTATAAGACCGCATAGCATGGAATATGTAACAGATCTAACAGGGGAATTATTTTGCAAGTTTATTATAGGACAAGGAAAAACATATATATTACCCTTTGAAGATGTATTAACTATAAGAAGGTTTTTTAATGATAATGACTTATTAGGGGACACCAACACGGCCATATTACCAACGCTTGAATTAGCACACACACAGAGCGAAGGAATGAGCCAGGCAATAAAAGCCAATGCCACTATTAGGGGAATATTAAAATATAACCAGGTACTAAGTCCAGACAAGCTAAAGGAAGAAAAGAACGCCTTTA
>CAYLXY010000360.1:0-2495 GCA_964387405.1 uncultured Clostridiaceae bacterium | reverse complement strand
TGGAGAAAATAACAAGATCAGAATACGCATCATTTTTAAGGTTTTTGCTAATGACAATTAGAAAGGATTTACCTATAGAAATATTAAATAATGATGACGATAGTATTATTAAAGCAAGACTTATAAATTTTACTGTGGATTATAAAATAGATGGAGAAGGAGAAGCAGATAATCTAAGCTTAAATTTTGTAAATCTTGATAGTGAAAAGCAAGAAACTTTAAAACTTATTAATACAGGTAAAAACAAAGCCAGTAAAGATAGTGAAAGTGGATCCAGCAGATTTTATAGGTTTTATATTTATGCAGAAAACAATGAAGAAGGATATAGAGTAACATTCAATAGAAGAGTGACGAAAAAATAAATAGAAACTGCTCAACAAAGAAGAGCTGTATTTATGGGTTAAGTAAAAAGGAGATTGACTAAAAATGTCAGGAACTAAAAGAGAAAATATAAAAAAGGGTAGTAAGGTAAAAGTTGTACAAAAACAAGACCAAAACTCTGGAAATTTAACAGAGGGAGTAGTTTCAAAGATCCTTACAAAATCTCAAAAGCATCCTCATGGAATAAAGGTTATGCTTGAGGATGGAACTGTTGGTAGGGTTAAGGAAGTTTTTAAGTAAATAAACCTATTTTCAAATATTATATTGTAATAGTTATAGTTTAATAATTTGAAAAAACTAAAATCTAGGTGTTATTAGGTAAGTTTTTCTTATGATTAGTTTAGTAGTGTAATAATAGATAAGAGTGGAAAAATAACCAAAAAAGCACGCTTTTGAAGCAATAACCAATTGGTTTTGCAGGAGAGAAAAGAATTGTCCTTTGCTAATTATTCTTAATATAATTATAGCATTAGGATATCTCAAATAAAAATTGTAATAAAATAAAATATGCTTAGAAGACTTAGTAAAAAGTGCTTCTAAACATAGTATACGAGGAGAGATTATTTATGAAATTTTGTTGGACTACAATAAAGGTTAATAATATGGAAGAATCATTAGTATTTTATCAAGAAGTAGTAGGACTTACCATAGACAGAAGATTTCCAGCTGGACCAGGAGTTGAAATAGTGTTTTTAGGAAATGGAGAAACACAAGTTGAACTTATACATGATGAAAAAGTTAAAGAAGTTAAGATAGGACAAGATATTTCATTAGGTTTTCAGGTTGAATCTGTTGATAAAATGATGGATTTTGTTAAAGATAGAGGGATTGCAATTCATAGTGGGCCAATAGAGCCTAATCCAAATATAAAATTCTTTCATGTTTTAGATCCAAATGGATTGAACATTCAATTTGTAGAATTTAAATAAAAATTGTAGAATTTAAATAAAGGAACTGCATACTGGGGTGTAAATCACATCCTGGTATGCAGTTTTTTATTATTGATAACTTATATAATTTTAAAACTCATAATACAATTGTAGAGAACTTTGATATTAGTTGATAAATTATATATGAATTTATAATCAACCCCCGCAACCCTAAGATAGATAATGACAGGCTATTTTTATATATGATATTGACATATTCTATCCATAGAAGTATAATCAATTTAGTAGACTACTACATTAGTAATTTACTAAATCACTAAATTTAATTGGAGGTAAAAATATGAAAATACCAACTACTTTAAAACATAAACCAGTTATAGTGTCCGAGGATTATGAAAATATTGATGGAAGATATGCTTATAATACAGATACAAAAGGTCTGTCCTTAGGATTGGCTCAATGGAATGATCGTGGAAAGGTAGAAGTGTCTGCTAAAGTATGGAGGCATACAGGAGGTAAGTGGTCTAGACAGTCTGAGGAACTACCCCTTCATAGGGTTTTAGATCTTGCAATTCTTCTTTGTAGAACAAAACAACATTTTAGAGATGCCTATAGATACGAAAAACTATACGATACGGAAAACCCTATTATAGATAGAGTAGGATTACAAGGCGACGCTATGACAGTGGCTGTATGCACTGATAATAAAAAGATTGATGAAGATATGAAACTGTTCAGCCAGGCTTTAAGTGAAGATGATGAAATTATCGGAGAACGTTTACGTACTTTATCAAGGATATTAAAAGAAATGGGGTACTAATCCATGGATAGAAGGAAAGAGCTGAAAGAGCAATATAAAATGATGAAGCCAGATATGGGAATATTTATTATTAAGTCTAAATCCAATAATAGATGCTATATTGAAGGAACCCAGGATTTGAGAGGTACCATAAATGGTACTAGGTTTAAGCTAAATGCTAATAGTCATGTTAATAAAAAGTTGCAAAAATATTGGACAGATTTTGGCGAGGAAAACTTTGAAATTGAAATACTTGACAACCTTGAATACGATAAAGATGAATCTAAAACTGACTATAAAGAAGAGTTGGATATACTTAAAATGATTTGGGAAGAAAAACTATTAAAGCAAAATCTTGAGTTTTATAATAAATAAGGAGATCTAATTCCACTTAAAAAACATCTATCTGCAACTGCAGATAGATG
>CAYLXY010000359.1:0-2499 GCA_964387405.1 uncultured Clostridiaceae bacterium | reverse complement strand
GGGCAAGGCAACTCGCATATTTTTCACTTATGATGAAAGCCCGTTCTTACAGTAGAAGAATATTAAATGAAGGCATTGAGCCCCATATATATGTAATACCTGATTCTAATAATATAGATAGGAAATATCTCGAAATATTTGGGAACGGCCTAGTATTAGAAGAAAAAGAGGTAGCAAAAAAGGCTATAGAGAAATTATTGGATATTTTTAATGATGGGAAAAACTATGGTTCTATTTTAAAAGTTGGAAAAGTTGACTTTGAACTTTGTAGAAGATTCATAGAAGATATGGATTTAGGACAAATAGATTTGTTTACTTATGATTTTGATGAATTCCAAAAGGAGATTAAGAATATAATCGATGTAGCTGAAGTTATAACTATAAAATATGATGTTGTAGCTACAAATCCACCATATCTAAATAGGATGAATGGACAACTTAAAGAATATATCAATAAAAATTATAATGATTATAAAACAGATTTATTTTCAGTATTCATGTATCGAAATTTTGAATTTTGCAAACCAAATGGATACTCAGGTTTTATGACACCATTTGTATGGATGTTTATAAAATCTTATGAAAAATTAAGGAAATACATTATTGATAATAAGAGTATAGGGACTTTAGCACAGATGGAGTATTCTGCTTTTGAAGAAGCAACAGTGCCTATTTGTGCATTTGTGCTTAAAAATGGAAAAGAAAGTAATAATGGACTTTATTTCAGACTTTCTGAATTCACAGGCGGTATGCAAGTTCAGAAAGAAAAAGTACTTAAAGCAATAGAAAATCCTGATTGTGGCTATTTTTATGAGACAAGCAAGGTTAATTTTGCGAAAATCGATGGGTCTCCTATAGCCTATTGGGCGAGTGATAATGTATTTGAAATTTTTATGAAAGAAAATATCTTGGAAGAAATAGCTGATATTAGACTTGGATTAAGTCCAGGTGATACAAAAAAGTTTTTAAAGAGGTGGTATGAATTATCAACGGATAATTCAAATTTACAAGAACTAAATAATTCTGAAAGTATAGAAAGCAATAAAAAGTGGTTTCCATGTAATAAAGGTGGTAGTTTTAGAAAATGGTACGGAAATAAAGAGTATTTAATTAACTGGGAGAATAATGGCTTTGAAATTAGAAATTTTAAAGATGAAAAAGGAAAGTTGAGATCAAGACCACAGAACTTAGGGTATCAATTTTATGGGCATATTGGATACTCAAGGATATCAAGCTCAGATACTTCATTTAGATACTATTCAACAGGTTATATGTTTACTGATTCAAGTTCAGGAATTTTTAATAAAGATTATTTATATTTAATGGGTTTATTAAATACTGAAATTGTGAAGATGATGCTACCTATTATAAATCCTACACTTAATTATCAAGCAGGAGATATTAAGAGATTACCTTTTATATTAGATGTAGAAAATAAAGATAATGTAGACAAATTGGTGAATATAAATTTAGGAATATCCAAACTCGACTGGGATATGCATGAGACCTCTTGGGACTTTAAAAAGTCTCCATTACTTTCAAATAAAGTGGATGGAAGAGTCGAAACTGCTTATGAATCATATAAATTTGAAGTAAATGAAAGATTTACAAAACTTAAAGAAAATGAGGAAGAACTAAATCGTATATTTATAGGGATATATAATCTTGAAGATGAGCTTACTCCTGAAGTATTTGATAAGGATATTACTGTGGCTAAAATATTTGATGATAAGAAGGACATATATGAAGAAATAAAAGGAAATAGATATATAATAACTCGTGAAGATGTAGTTAAGAACTTTTTATCCTATTTTATTGGTTGTGCCATGGGCAGATATTCTCTTGATGAAGAAGGGCTTGTGCTTGCTGGTGGAGGATTTGATTCATCAAAATATATTAGCTTTAAAGCAGATAAAGATGGTATCCTTCCAATAACAGACCAAGAATATTTTGAAGATGATATTGTAGAACTTTTTGTTGAATTTTTAAAAATTACATTTGGGGAAGAACACTTAAATGAAAATCTTGATTTTATAGCATCAGAGCTTAAAGGTAAGAAGAGTGATAGTAGTAGGGAAAGAATAAGGAATTATTTCTTAAATGATTTCTATAAAGACCACTGCAAGATGTATCAAAAACTTCCTATCTACTGGCAATATGATTCAGGCAAGAATGATGCTTGTAGGGGCTTGTTTTATCTTCATAGATACGATAAAGATATGTTTGCAAAAATAAGAATTAACTATGTTTTTGAAGTGCAGGATAGGTATAAGCAAGAGCTTGCAAGAGTAGAAGACACTATTGCAGAGTCAAGTGGAAATAAAAAAATAGAACTTCAGAAACGTGCAGATGCACTTAAAAAGAAAATCATAGAATCTCAACAATTTGAAGAGAAAGTGCAGCATATAGCAGATTCTTATGTAGAGATAGATTTAGATGATGGAGTAAAAGAAAATTATAAAATATTTAAGGATGTACTGTCCAAGATTAAATAGAGGA
>CAYLXY010000358.1:0-2503 GCA_964387405.1 uncultured Clostridiaceae bacterium | reverse complement strand
ATTAATAACTACTATAACGATTCCATTTATAAGAGAGATGTTATTATCAGCAAATAAAACAGAAGAAAATTATAAAAGGCATACAATTCCGGTTAGTATGGGTGTTAGCCTTATTCCAGTTGTTATTATAAATTTTATAGTATTAACTTACTTTTTTAGAAAAAATTCCAATGGACAAGAGTTATTATTAGTTTTTATAGTTGGTGTAATGACTATGGCAGCCATGGGATTAGTTGATGATTTAATTGGTAATAGAGATACTTTAGGTTTTAAAGGTCATATAAAATCCTTAATAGGGGGAAAATTAACTACAGGAGGATTAAAGGCTATTATAGGCCTATTAATTTCTTTATTTATAGCTAGTTTGTTTTCCTCTAATATAGTTGAACTTATAGTTAATACTTTTATAATAGCATTGTTTACTAATTTAATAAATTTATTGGATCTAAGACCAGGTAGAGCAATAAAAGGATTTTTATCAATTTCTATATTATTTGTTTTAATTGGATTACCAGGGGAAGTTAGGATTATTTTAATATCTTTTATTGCTTATGGAGTAGCTTATTTACCACAAGATATAAAAGCAAAGAGTATGATGGGAGATGTTGGTTCCAATGTATTTGGTATTATATTAGGAATAGTAGTTGTGGTTAGCTATACTATTACTATTAAATATATTATACTAGCTTTACTAGTTCTAATTCATATTATTACAGAAAAATATTCCTTAACTGAAATAATTAAAAAAAATCCTATACTTGATTTTCTTGATGAATTAGGACGTTGATAACCTTTACATACAACTTTTTATAAGAGAAAAAGGTGATAAATATGATTAGTATGAAACAGGGTAAAGTAGTTAAGATTACTAATATATTAGAAGGACGTACTGATATTTTAGTAAATATAAATGGCAAGAATGAAAAAGCAATTAACTATAATTACTTAACAGGGTTAATTGAAGTAGGGGATGATGTTGTACTAAATACAACTGCTATGGAATTAAACCTAGGTACTGGAGGCTATCATTTTGTTATTTATAATTTAAATAGCAATCTTCAAGAAGCTAGTAAAGCAGGACATATTATGAAGCTTAGATATACTCCATTTCAAATTAAAACCTACTCAGTTGAAGAGCAGGAAAGTCCTCACCATCATTTATTTCACGACTTTAAATCTTTAAATAATATGCCTGTTATAGTGGGAACTTTGCACAGTATGTTATCTCCAATTGCCTCTACTTTAAAATATTTAAATCCTAATTTAAAAATTGCATTTATTATGACTGATGGGGCAGCACTTCCTATTTATTTAAGTAATACTATATACCAACTTAAAGCAAAAAATATTATTTATAAAACTATAACTTTAGGTCATGCATTTGGTGGAGATTATGAAGTTGTAAATATATACAATGCTTTAATTGCGGCCAAAGAAATTGCTAAGTGTGATCTAGCCATTGTAGCCATGGGACCTGGAATTGTAGGTACAGGAACTCCATATGGATTTACTGGAGTTGAACAAGGATACATAGTTGATGCTGTTGATGATTTAGGAGGTAGATCTATTACAGTTCCAAGAATAACCTTTAAAGATAAGAGGGAGAGACATTATGGATTAAGTCATCACAGTTTAACAGTTTTAGGAAAAATAATGAAAACCAAATCTAATATAGCCCTTCCTAAATTTTCAATAGAAAAAGAAAGGGTTATTGAAAAACAATTAAAAGAAAATAACTTAATGGAAAAGCATAATATATTTAAAGTTGAAAAAAATATATTAAAAGAAGTTTTAAAATATTATAAACTTCAAGTTAAATCAATGGGTAGAAATTTTAATGATGATCCAGAATTTTTTAATACTTGCAGTGCTGCAGCTATATATGTAAATTCTTTATTAAGCTTATAGTGAGAATTCTTCAGAATAAAGATCCGCTAATTATAATCTTTATAAAGTTTTATTTTATTAGGAGGAAAAACATGATTATGGAAGAAAAAACTATGAAATCTGAAAAAATATATGAAGGTAGAATTATTAATTTAAGGGTTGATACTGTAGAATTGCCAAACAAGAAATACTCAAAAAGAGAAATAGTAGAACATCCTGGAGCTGTAGGTATAATTTCTCTTACATCTGACAAAGAAATTATTTTAGTAAAACAATTTCGTAAACCAGTAGAAAAAGCCTTACTTGAAATTCCAGCAGGCATAATAGAATCTGAAGAAAAGCCAGAACAAACTGCTATTAGGGAGCTTAAAGAGGAGACTGGCTATACTACTAATAAGATCAAAAAGTTTTTTGAATTTTACACAACACCAGGATTCTCTAATGAAAAGATACATATTTATTTAGCAGAAGATATAATTAAAGGTCATGCTCAGCCAGATAAAGATGAATATATTAAGGTTGTGAAAATACCAATAGAAAAGGCTTTAGAAAAGGTTAATAAAGGGGAGATAGAGGATGTTAAAACAATAGTGGCTATACTCGCTTATTTTAATCT
>CAYLXY010000357.1:0-2532 GCA_964387405.1 uncultured Clostridiaceae bacterium | reverse complement strand
ATAATCTCCTTCTTTAAGAATTGTGTCTTTTTCGACCATCTCATTATTTACTCTATATTCATAAATTTGTAATACAGGTTCTTTTTCAATAAAAATCCTATCTTCCATAGGTAATACGTCTTTTAATAGATGTCTGGTGAATTTATCATTTTCTGCTGGTTTAATATTTATTATATCTCCATCTTTTATATAAGATTCAATATTGGATAATTCATAATTAATTAATATTTTAGCTGCATCTCCATATTGACCGTATAATGTTCTTTTGTCACCATTTATAGTAATATTTATAGACTTACTCCTCTTTGGTATTAATTTTCTTGGATTAAAGCCAGCTAAAACCAATGCATCTTTTACTTGTAATTTTTTAGTTTGAAAAAGTTTAAGTCGCTGCTTATCCACGTATATTTCAATAAAATCCAATTCCTTACTATTCAATGCCTTGGCTAAAATTCCTATTGGAGTGATATATTCTGGTCCTAAAACAAATTCTGGAATTGAAATTGTATCTTCAATTGCCTCTACTCCTTTAATTACTACCCTTTCTTTAGGGATATTCAATCCTTCTGCAATAAATGTACTTAAATATGGTATTTGACTACCTCCACCTATTAAAAAAACAGCACTAGGAGATTTACCATTCTGTTCAATTATATTAGTAACTATTAAATTTGCTACCTTTTTTATTGTAGGTTCAATCTTTTTTAGTATTTCTTCACTTTCTGTCTCATAAGCTATTCCAACAATATCTGAAAATCTTTGAACTTTTTCTTTGTTTAAGTTGATTTTTAATTTTTCTGCTGCATCAAAGCCTAATAGATAATCTTTAGCTATCTGTTCAGTAATATCGTCTCCTGCACTAGATGTCATTCCATAGGCTACTACTGTGCCATCTTTAGTGATAGCAATATCTGAAGTACCTGCCCCTATATCCACTAATGCTAAATTCAATAGTCTTGCATTTTCTGGAACAGCTACTTCAATTGCAGCAATAGGCTCTAATGTCATATATGTAACTTCTAAATTTAATTTAGAAGTTACAGAATATAAGCTATCTACAACCATCTGAGGTAAAAATGTTGCTAAAATATCCATCTTGATTCTATTTCCTTTATGTCCTAAAGGATTAGTAATTATAGCATCATCAATATAATAATATACTACTGTATGACCTACACAAAAATACTTTGTATATTCTTCGGACTGCTTTTCTAATTCATCTTTAGATTCTTGTAATCCTTCAATTTCTAAACTATTGATAAGATCTACATCTATATCTTTTGTAGGATCTAATTCTCTACTAACAGTTACCCTGCTAGTTTGAAGTGAACGTCCTGCAACAGCAATAGTTACCTCATCTAAAATACAATTTGCTTTCTCTTCTAATGCTAGCTTAATTTCTTTTACTACTTCTGCTACTTCATTAATATCATGTATTTGACCCTTATACATAGCCCTTTTTTTATGAAATTTCACATCAATATCTTCTATAATTATTTTATCTTCTTCTTTTTTACCTAGCATGCCAATTATACTTCTAGTTCCTATGTCTAGTGCAAAAATAAATTGATTATTCTTTAATCCTTTGTATGACATATAATACATCCTTTCTTATCAATACAATTATACTATAGAATAATTCTTCACAAAGTACCATTTTCCTTTTTCTTTCATCCATTCTAATCCTGCAATAATTCCATTAGTATCCACACTTCCATTTTCATTTGAAGCATCATAATAATAGATTTTTAAGTTAGAATAATATTTATTAGCAAAATTTATCAATTGATCTCCATGGGTCTTCTTATCTGGATTTATTTTTTTTCTATTGTTAACAATAATATTACCATAATCAATAGTCAATTGGGCATCTATTATACCGAAAATAATTTCCTTTTCATTCGAATAACCTTTTATTATTATAAATTTACTGGAAATAAAACTTATTACTACTATAAAGGTTATCAACGCTAGTATAATTTTCAACATCTTATTTTTAATTCTCATGTTACACCTCTGCATTAACAAATGAAAAGTTATGGATATCTGTAAATAATACAACTTGATCTTCTAAAGTAAATATGAAATCATATTGATCGTATAAAGGATCATCAACATAAAAATTTTTCTCTAAATATTTTTTAATTTTTATCTTTTCCATCCTATTTCGTACATCTCTAATTGATATTTTAAAATGTTTTATAAAGTTCTCTTTATTATTCTTATTAATTTCAAGATAATATACACTTTCATTATTTCTAGGTACAAAGTTTTCAATAATATTGTCTTCTATAAATTCTAAAGAAACTTGCCTATAATGTATTAAGCCTGTTTCATTTTTTAACCACTTAATAAAATTATTTTCTTCTAGTAAATGGGTATAATGCCTATATACATACACACCTTCAGACGAATTAATTCCATTAGTAATCATTTCATCAAGTAGATTTACTTCATCATCACAACCCCAAACAGAGAAATCTGAAATAAAAATCTTTTTAATTTTATCGTTTTTATATTTACTCATAATTT
>CAYLXY010000356.1:0-2533 GCA_964387405.1 uncultured Clostridiaceae bacterium | reverse complement strand
CGACGAAGGATCTTTGTTTTGACCCTAAAGATTCCTCGTTACACTCGGAATGACAGAGCCACTACACTCGGAATAACAAAACTCTGTGGCGTACTTTTCTACTGATGAACATTAGCTGTTATAAATATAATATCATCTGTTTCCAATCTATTACAATATTTTGATTGTTTTCTTTTCCTATAGCTTGTCCCCACTTATGATACGGTCCACCGTATCAGTTCTACTAGCAAAATATATGTGATAGTAGATATCTAATCTAATTTATAAATACAACAGTATATGTTTTGTTTTAGTCTCTACTTCCTAATAGTAAAATAACAGGCTAATAGCCCGTTATTCCATTAATTCACTTATTTTATTTTTAACCTTCTCCATGACATTTTCATTAACTTTTCCAAATCTTTTAATAACAATATTTTGAGATAAGCTGTAAATCTTATCCGCCCTTATACATGAATCTACTTTTAAATTTCCATCTATTAAGTCATCGGTTGTTATATTTATACTATAATCTTTCAATAAGATATTTGAAGTAATTGCTGCAACAACAATATCATCTGTCTTGGAATTATAATCATTGTTTGATAATACAAGAACAGGTCTTCTTTTACTAGAAGATAGGTCAGTAAAAGGAATTGGAATAAGTATTATATCCCCTTGTTTATGCATCATTCCATACCTTATCATCAATATCATTATCCCAAAATTCCATACTACTACTGCTTGCATTTTGTAACTCCTTTAATATATCCATTTCATTTTTGACTTTTAAATACCCTATAAAATCTATTACTTCTGATATTTTATCTTCAGGCATGTCAGCTATCAAATTTAACAATATTTGTTTTGCAGAGTTCATAATATCACTACCTTTCAAATAATATAGTATACACTTATTATACCCTATTATTAAAAATTTGCTACATAAGAGGCAGATTATAAATGATGCAACTTAATCTTTAGCAAGTTCTTCAAGTTTAAACCTTTGACATGCCTATTCTGATTTCTTGCTATTCTTTCTAATTCTGTAAACTATGTTACATATCTAACACTAGAAAGAAAATTGTTTGTGGAAGAGCGATTGCAAAGACCCCAAAAATGGCAGGATAACTGGAACAGTCGGTTGCATGACTACATAGAACTACCCCAGATACAACGGACTATGGACTATTATTATTAATATTTATGGGATACTATGTCTTAAAAACATTAGAGATTTAACCTTTTAATGGATACATTGTATCATTAGAAAACTATAATATGTTTTGGTATGCACACTATATTATTGTCGGATTATTATTTTTAATGTCATTGATTTTATTAATACTTGCTTTACAACCAAGTCATAACAAAAGAAAATTATTATGGCAAACTCACTCAGGTGATTTAGAAATTTCAAAGAAGTCTATCGAATCCTATATCGTGAAGTCTATTTCTGAATTTGATCATGTCAGATTGAATAATATTAAAACCATCTTAAAATCTAAAGGGAATAGAAAATCAATTAAAGCAGATATAGATGTCCTTTGGTTACCTAGCCATGATTCGCTCGAAGCTTCCCTTGAAGAGATTAATAAATATGTAAAATCTAAATTAGAGCAATTTACAAATGCAAATGTTGATGGCATAAAAATAAATGTTATAGATCAGGCAAAAACTGATAAAAGAGTAGTTTAAAGGAGGAAAATAATGAATCTTTTTAAAATTTTTAAAATGCATCCATTAACGACAACCATATTTATAATTGCATTTATTTCATTGTCAATCATATTTATAATTGGTATCTATAAATTTGCTCTCATCGTTTTACTAAGCTTGATAATTACAGTTATTGGGTATCTACTAGAGAGAAGCGAAATACTTAAATAAAAAACACAAAAAAATAGGAGGGGTTTAAAATGACAAATGAAAATAAAAGTGAATATAACAAACAAACAGGAGTAGATGAAGTTTCAAAAAAAGATGAACCAAATTTCAAAGACTCACTTACCTTTGAAGATGATGTAATTGAGAAAATTGCTGGAATAGCTACAAGAGAAGTTGAAGGAATACTTGATATGAAAGGTAGCTTTGGTTCTGGCATGATGGATCGTATGACTTCTAAAAAGGATGTTACTATGGGCGTATCAGCAGAAGTAGGAGAAAAACAAGCTGCAATTGATTTAAAAGTTATCTTAGAATATGGAGTTAGTGCTCCAAAAACCTTTGATAAAGTTAAGTCGGTTGTTAAAGAACAAATTCTTTATATGACTGGTTTAAATGTGGTTGAAGTTAATATGCATGTAGACGATGTTATGACTGAAAAAGAGTTCCAGCAAAAGAACAAAGAAAACGAAAACGATGGTAGATTAGAATAATTATTGTATTAATGGATAGAATAAACCCCCACAATTATACTTAAATGTAATTGTGGGGGTTTTCTACTATATAAATATGATAGTAAATTTTACTCAATTTTTATTGTGGCAAACTCATATTCTTATTAAATTTTCATAATTTCTATTTCATTCACTCCAGGAATTTTTTTGATTTT
>CAYLXY010000355.1:0-2535 GCA_964387405.1 uncultured Clostridiaceae bacterium | reverse complement strand
AATGATACTATTATTTCTTTAAAAGTTTTACCACCATCGTGACTTATAAGACCTTTTACATTTTCTAAAATGAAGGCTATAGGCTTGATATATAAACAGATATACTTCATTGAAAACAAAAGAAGAAAAAGAATTTTTTCTTTCAATTTCTAAAGAATATAAGTTAGTTGATTTAAACGAGTATAATCAGTTACTTATAAATATACTAAATACAATTTTTAAGAAAACAGAAAGAAAGGACTTATTGATATTTCCATTGTTGCCCAAAAGAGATATTTCTAAAATTAAAAGCTCTACTTTTATGTGTTATTTATTTAATCATGTATCAATTAATTATTATGATAATTTATCAAAAAAAAGCTTTACAATAGTGGATAATTATAAAATGTTAAATACAAAATTTAAAGAAGGAAAATATCTATTATTAGTAGATGACTATATAGGTAGTGGAGATCAATGTACTAATGCACTAGATGATATAATCAAAGAAATAGATATAGAAAAAGCCAACCATATTTATATAATTGCATTATATATAAATGAAAAAGGGATAAAAAGAGTTACAAATAAAATTAAAAATTATGACAATGTGAGTTTATATTATGGAGTTAAAACAGAATTTGTTTTAGATGAAAGTGAACATATTCTTGAATCAATAGGTATTGTAGAGAAAGATGAAAAATACCTTGGATATAAAGATTGTGGAGATTTAATTACTTTAATAAGAACTCCTAACAATACTATTCCTTTATTTAGACATAAAAAAAGTGCCCCCTTTCCTAGATAAACCAAATTAAAATTAGAAGGTGCGAAATGGAAGATAATATGATATTATTATATTTATTAATAATTATTAAGAACTCAAATGATATTTACGTATTAATAGAAAAGTGTAATATATCAAGCATTACTCTTAACAAAGTCTATGTTAATGCACTAAAATTAGGATTTATTACAAAAATACAAAATGAAGCTATCCTTACTGAAAAAGGAGAACAACAAATTATTCAGTTAAGACGAGAATTCAACTTAAAGGGCATTAAGGCATTTGTTGTTCCATATAATTCATATAAACGCGAGGTCATTAGCAGGGATTATATATATATACCACCAAAATTAGAAAACAGAAAGTAAAAAATACATGTTAACTATGCTCACTAGAATGAATGTATAATTTGATTATACATGTATAGCGATGTCGCTATGCTTTTGTGAACATGCTTTCAAGCCTTCAGGGGAACCTTTGATGCGAAAGGGATTTCTCCTCAAAGGTTCCCCTGATGAAAATTGGAGAAAACCACTCCAATTATTCATTATCTCTTTGCTTAGTGAGAAAAGCACTCACTAAGCAAAGAGATGCAAGATATTTGGTAGTGGGCATAGTTATTTGAGGTGTTTTATGGAATTTAATAAATATAAAAATAATTTTATAAAAAAAGCTAAAGATAATAATTACTCATCTGATGAAATTGATGAAATGCTTAAATATGCTAAAGTATTACATGAGAAAAATGTACCTATTATTTTTGATACAGTTCATTTATCTTTACTTTTAGGAATAGATATAGGATATTTGTATAAGGTTAGCAATTCCCCAAAAAAATTTTATAGACGATTTACTATAAAAAAATCGGATAAAACTGATCGTATAATTGAAGAACCACTGCCGGTATTAAAAGAAATACATATCTGGATATTAGAGAATATATTAAATAATGTTTCTAGTAGTATATATACCAAAGCTTTCAAAAAAAATCTTTCGATAAAAGATAATGCTAGGTTCCATCAAAATCAAAATATTGTGATATGTATGGACATTAAGGATTACTTTGGTTCAATATCAGAATATAAGGTATATGAACTATTTAGTAAAATAGGGTACCCTAAACAAATCTCAACTCTTTTAGCTAAGTTATGTTGTTTAAATAATTCCATACCACAAGGGGCTTCTACTAGTCCAGCGCTCTCTAATCTGATTACTATTGATATGGATACAGAATTAGCGAAGCTTGCAAAGAAATTATCAACTGAAAGTTATAATGTTAGATATACTAGATATGCAGATGATATTACTTTTTCAGGTAAAATTATTGATAAAGATTACTTAATAAATTCAGTTAATAAGATTATTAAAAAGTTTGATTTTAAATTAAATACCAAGAAGACTAGAGTTTTAGGTATAAATAGTAGACAATTAGTTACAGGAATTGTAGTAAATAAAAAAATGCAAGTTTCACTTAATAAGCGGCGAGAGTTACGTGCAAATATGTATTTTATTGATAAATTCGGAATTGACGACCATATGAGGACAAAGAAAATAACGGAATCAAAAGAAAAGTACATAAGGAAACTACTGGGGATTGTAAATTTTGTGTTATTCGTCAATCCTAAGGATGTAGAGTTTATAAATTATAAAAAGATGTTAAATGAATTATATAATGTAAATAAACTATCCTAATTATTACTATTTTTATTTATAGGTTATATAATATATAACCTATTTTCTCTAAGTATTGCTAGAATTGGGGATTAGGA
>CAYLXY010000354.1:0-2552 GCA_964387405.1 uncultured Clostridiaceae bacterium | reverse complement strand
ACAGATCTTAAGTTTTCAAAAAATATATATAGAATATATTCTTCACTTATTAAAACATATTCAAAATAAATATAAAAATTACTATCTTTTGACACCTAAGTCCACCCTCTATCATATTGTACATTAAGTAGGAATTTAAACTATAAGTTTATTCTTATGAACAATATAGAAAAAGGAGTGAAGATAATGTCTAATTTTGATGATTTAAATAATGAAGTAAGAGAAATAGATGAAAAATGTTGTATCGCTAATACGGGTTGTTTGTTTGATGGTTGTTTGGATAAAGTAGTTGGAGAATGTATATTCGTAGATAAGGTATATGATGCGGTAACATTTAATTTACAAGGATTACAAGCTGGAAATAAGATTTCCTTTGGATCTTTACCAGCATCTAGATGTGGTTCAGGATCTAAGATTACAAGAGTAAGAAGTATTAGGGCAAGAAAGTTTTTTAATCCTGATAATATTAACGATTCTAGAAATTTAACAATTACACCTAAAACAACATTATCAGGTGCACAATTCGTTATGGATGGTAAGGGAAATCCTGTTGTTGTACCAGGACCTGCTGGATTATTACAATATTTAATTTATACTGATACTTCAGATTGTGATAAAATAACAAGAGGTACTCCTATATTTGGATCACAAGAAATTCATATAGGAGGCAGTATTTTAATAGAAATGGATGTTAATTTCACAGATAATGAGGGCAAGACACAAAGAACAACACTTAGGGGAAGAATGCCAGTAAATCAAACAGTAACTAATTTCTTCGAGTTATGTATGCCTTCAGTATATCATTCATCATTTTTACCACAGTTTACAGAGTTTTGTAACATTGCATTTACTCCTAGATTAGCAACTCAAAATATCTCTAGAGACATTACTTTAAATACAACAACTGGTGAAGTATTCGCTAATTTAATAGTTGCATTATGTATTACTTGTGAAAAGAAAATTAAAGTTCCTGTACAATTATGCGTATTAAGTACAGGTTTCTGCCAACAACAGGTTAGCCCAAGGGAAATTTGTCCAGATTATCCACCTTTATTCCCGCCACAAGTAAATATACCATTTATAACTCCATTAGAAAATGAAATAAAAGAAGATTAAAGAAAAATCATAGACCTGGTATTAGCTAGGTCTATGATTTTTATTGTAATGCTTAATGTATTAATGTTTGATATCTTTAGCTTAGATTATTTATTACCTTTAATCTTATTCCAGTATGTTTCCATAGCTTGCTCAAACTTATTGTTTCTATAAGTATAATAAATTCTATCCTTAATGTTTTCCGGCATATATTGTTGCTTTACATAACTATTAGGATAATCATGAGGATATAAATAAACTGCTTTATTTTTAATATAAGAATTTGAATGTGTATCACATAAATGATCAGGTATTTGCCCAACGTCAACTTTATCCAAATCAGCTAAAGCCGCCTCAATTGCTTCATAGGCTGAGTTAGATTTAGGTGAAGATGCAAGCAATATAGTAGCTTGAGCTAATGGTATTCTAGCTTCGGGTAGACCAAGTTGCATAGCAGAGTCGGTACAAGCTTTCACTATGGAAATTGCTTGTGGATAGGCTAATCCTATATCTTCAGATGCAATAACTAAAAGTCTTCTACAAATAGAAGTTAAGTCTCCACTTTTTATAAGCCTTGCTAAAGCATGTATACTGGCTTGTTCATCAGATCCTCTTATACTTTTTTGCAGAAAACTAAGTAGATTATAATGACCATCTCCATCTTTATCGTAGTGAGTAATTTTACTTTGAGAACATTCTTTGGCTTTTTCTATATCAATATTAATCTGATCAGTATTATAAATACCATATGTATTAATAATTAGTTCTACTGTGTTTAGAGATCTTCTTAAGTCTCCATTAGCAACTTCTGCAATATAATTTAAAACACTATCCTCATATGTAATTTTCATATTCAGCCTTGCTTCCTCTAAAGTTAAAGCTCTTTTCAATCCCTCAACTATATCATTAGTATGTAATGGCTTAAATTCTATAATAGTAGATCTACTTAAAAGAGCATTAAATATAGAAAAGTTAACATTTTCAGTAGTGCTACCAACAAGGGTTATATCTCCGTTCTCTATATATTCAAGTATGGTTTGTTGATGACGTTTTGTTAAATAATGTAACTCATCTATATATAATAAAATACCATTTATAGTACCGAAAGTACCTATTTGTGAAATTACATTTTTAATATCATCAATATTTGTGCTTGTTCCATTTAATTTAAAAAACTTCTTATTAGAAGCTTTTGCTATTATATTAGCTACTGTAGTTTTACCTGTCCCTGAAGGACCAAAAAAAATCATATTAGGAATTATACCCGATTTTATAATTCTATTAAATAATTTATTCTCACCTATAACATGATCTTGTCCAACTATTTCATTTAAATTTCTAGGTCTAACTCTATCAGCTAATGGTCCTATAGAAAGATTTGGAGTAGGTTTTTGTAATTCTTCATTTACTAAGGATTTCATGGTTTGCCTCCTGTCTCTTTTATATTAGAATATATT
>CAYLXY010000353.1:0-2556 GCA_964387405.1 uncultured Clostridiaceae bacterium | reverse complement strand
TACATTAACAACACAATTTGTAATTGCTAATGACTGGTATAATAAAGAAGAAAGCTATTACAAAATATATAATTTAGATAGTAATGAAATATTATTTCAGACTGCTAGAGAAGTTTCAAAAGATGATCAGTATTTGAGTGGTGATAATAAGATGTATAAAGTAGTCAAAATAGATAAAAAAACTCATACTGGCTATGCAGAATTTGTAAGAGATGTGTCATTGCCTGAAATTGATCATGATATATTCTCTAAAATTAAATTAACATTAGAAAACAAATCAGATATAAGTTCTATATTAGTACAAGCAGAACAAGATGATAAAAGTAAAAGAAAAATAGGAATATATGCAACCCACAGTGCAGAATCTTATATTCCATCAGATGGGGCAGAAAGTATAGATGCTGATGGTGGTATACTTCAAGTTGCAGACAAGCTAAAAGAAGGATTTGAAAAAAATGGTGTAGAAGCAATATTTGATGATACACCCCATGATCCTCACGATGCGGGAGCCTATAAAAGATCTCGTAGAACTGCTGTTCAATTAATCAGGGAAGAGCAGCCTACTGCCATAATTGATGTACACCGAGATGCTATACCAGCAGAAGAATATTTAACAAAAATAAATGGAGAACCAGCAGCAAAAGTAAGATTGGTTGTGGGAAGAAGAAATCAAAACTTTAAAGCAAACGAAGACGTGGCAATTAAGATAAAAGCAGTGGCAGATGAAATGTATCCAGATTTAATTAAAGATGTTTTTTATGGTAAAGGAGATTATAATCAAGATCTTATACCTAGAGCTATGCTTGTAGAAATGGGAACTTATAAACATACAAGAGAAAGATCTGAAAAATCAGCTAATTATTTATCTGAAGTAGTCGCAACTGCTATTTTTGGAGATACATTCAAGGATAATAAAGAACCTGAAATAACAAGTAAAGATACAAAAGGAACAGACACAACCAATCAAAACAAACCTATTAAATCAGCTAGTGAAAGTAATAAAGGAGCAGGTGCAGGAATACTAGGAATTGTAGGCCTGGTTGTTCTTGGAGGAGTAGGATATTTATATATAAGCAAAGAGAAGTAGGCAATTGGAATTTAAAGCATCTAATATCCTTGACTACCATCCCATTAAAGTGATAAAATTAGTTGGTACAAGTGGTGTATTATGGTACAATATTAACACTTAGTATTAAAACTTAGTAAAAGTAGGTGCAGTAGTGGGAGAAACAAGAACAAAAAATATGATTAGTAAAATTTATAAAAAAAGCATAGCAGAAGAAGTGGGCATAGAAGTAGGAGATCAATTACTTAAAATAAATGGGAATGAAATAGAAGATATTATAGAATATAAATATTATTTAGCAGATGAATATTTAGAAATAGAAATATTAAAAGTAAATGGAGAATATTAGATAGTAGAAGTAGATAAGGAATACGACGAAGACCTAGGTATCGAATTTGAAAATCCTATTATAGACAAGGCTAAAAGCTGTAAAAACAAATGTATATTTTGTTTTATAGATCAGCTACCACCTAATATGAGATCGAGTCTATATTTTAAGGATGATGATTCTAGGCTTTCATTTTTGCAAGGAAACTATATTACCTTAACAAATATGAATGAAGAAGATATAAATAAAATTATAAAATATAGAATAAGTCCTATAAATATATCAGTACATACAACTAATAGTGAACTTAGAAAAACAATGCTTAACAATAAATCTGCAGGGAATATACTAGAAATATTAACAAAATTAGCAGAAAGCAATATACAAATGAATTGCCAAATTGTACTGTGTCCTAATATAAACGATAAAAAAGAGTTAGACCGTACTATTAAAGACTTAGGCAGACTAAGTAACAGTATAGGTAGTATAGCAATTGTACCTATAGGTTTAACAGCCTATAGAGAAGGTTTAGCAAAAATAGAAGCATTTAATGATAGAAGTGCATCCTACGTAATAGATCAAGTTAAAAGATGGCAAAACAAATTTAAAGATTCTATAGGCCGTGATTTTGTTCATGTTTCTGATGAGTTTTATATATTGGCAAATAGAGACTTCCCATCCTATGAAAGCTACCAAGGATTTCCACAATTAGAGAACGGAGTTGGTCTAGTAATAAAATTCAAACATGAATTTTATCAATATTTAAAAATACTACCAATCTCATTAAAAACACCTAAAAATATTACAGTAGTAACAGGTACAGCAGCATGTAAATTAATAAAAGAAATGTGTGAAGATTTAACTAAAAAAATTGGAAACTTAAAAGTTCAAGTAATTTGTATAGAAAATAAATTCTTTGGAGGATATGTTTCAATAAGTGGACTACTTACAGGACAAGATATTTATAATACTTTAAAAGATAAAGATTTGGGTGATAAAGTTATTATTCCGGAATCTATGCTAAGAAGTGGAGAAGAAGTATTTTTGGATGATTATACAGTAACAATGCTAGAAGAAAAACTTAATACAAAAATTCAAATATCCCAAGTAGAGGGGAAAAAATTTATAAAAAGAATTTTAAATTTAAAAACAAAATAAAAGG
>CAYLXY010000352.1:0-2558 GCA_964387405.1 uncultured Clostridiaceae bacterium | reverse complement strand
GTTTGATTTTATATTATAATGTTAAGTATCGATAAATTAAAGTTTAATTCAAAAGGATTTTAACTTCCGCTGAACTTTATAAAGGAGGAAAGAAGTGTCTTTTAAAATATTAGCTATAAATCCAGGTTCAACTTCAACAAAAATTGCAATATATGACGATATTAAAGAAGTATCAAGAAAAACTATAGAACATCCTAACAATGAAATTTCAAAATATAATAAAACAACAGATCAATATGAGATGAGATATAAACAAATAATGGACTTTTTAGATGAAAACAACTTTGATAAAAAAGAACTATCCGCTATTGTAGGTAGAGGTGGACCTCTTCCACCAGTAAGATCAGGAGCATATAGAGTAAATGATTCCATGATTGATAGATATAGAAACAGACCAATGTTTGAGCATGCTTCTAATTTAGGAGCAATAATAGCTAAAGAAATAGCAGATTCTATAGGAGTAGATGCTTACATCTATGATTCTATTTCAGTAGACGAGTTAGATGACATTGCAAGATTTTCTGGTCTGGCTGATATAGAAAGGCAAAGTTTAACCCATTGTCTTAATATGAGAGCAGTGGCTATAAAGGTAGCTAAAGACATGGATAAAAGGTATGATGAATGTAGATTTATAACTGGGCATTTAGGTGGTGGAATATCTTTGAGTGTTCATAAGGACGGTAAAATAGTAGATATGGTATCAGATGCAGAAGGGCCTTTTTCACCGGAGAGAACAGGAGCACTACCTCATGATAAGTTAGTTAACCTCTGTTATTCTACAGATGAAGATATTGTTAAAAGAAAACTTAGAGGTAAAGGTGGATTAATATCTTACTTAAACACAAATTCTACAATAGAAGTAGAAGATAGAATTAAAAATGGAGATGAATATGCAAAGCTTGTATATGAAGCTATGGCTTATCAAATTGCAAAGGCTATAGGAGAACTTTCTGTGGTATTAGAAGGTAAAGTTGATAAAATTATAGTTACTGGTGGGATTGCATACTCAAAGATGATAACAGATTGGATTAAAAAGAGGGTAGATTTTATTGCCCCAGTGGAAATAGTTCCAGGGGAGAATGAATTAGAATCCCTTGCATTGGGTATTTTAAGAGTACTCAAAGGAGAGGAAAAAGCTTACGAATATGATTTATATTAAATTAAATATAAGGGAGTGTAGTTTTTATGTCTAAAGATTTATTTAGAAAGGAACTAGATTTATTAAGACCATATGTTCCTGGAAAGCCAATTGAAGAAGTACAAAAAGAATATGGTATAGATCAAATAGAAAAATTAGCATCTAACGAAAACCCTATAGGGCCTTCACCAAAGGCAGTAGAGGCTATTAAGAGAGAAGCTGAAAATATTAATTTATACCCAGATGCTTATGCAATGAATTTAAAAGAAGCTATAGGAAAAAAAGTTGGATTAACCCATGAAAATATAATTGTAGGCAATGGTGGAGAACAAACTTTATCTATGATAGCTCAAACATTCATAAGCTATGGAGATGAAGCTATAATGGCAGACACCACATTTGGATTATACAATACTAGCGTACTTAATATGGGTGGAACTGTTGTTAAATTGCCCTTAAAGGATTACAAACATGATTTAGATGGATTTATTGAAAAAATTAACGATAAAACAAAAATAATATATATTTGCAATCCTAATAATCCTATAGGCAATATTTTATCAAAGGATGAAATAGATAGGTTTCTAGCTAAAGTACCAGAAGATGTTGTAATTTTATTTGATGAAGCATATTATGATTATGCAAAGGTTAATCCAGAGTATCCAGAAACATTAGATATTTTAGCTAAAAGACCTAATACCATTATACTAAGAACATTTTCTAAGGTAGGAGGTATTGCTGGAGTTAGAGTAGGATATGTACTTACATCTAAAGAAATAGCTAGCCAAATGGATAAAGTAAAGGATGTATTTAATGTTAACATTTTAGCCCAAGCTGCAGCTCTAGGTGTACTAGAAGATAATGAACATATTGAAAAAACAGTAAAATTAAACTATGAATCATTAGGACTTATGGAAAAATATTTTGATGATAATAATTTGGAATATGTAAAATCCAATGCAAACTTTATATTTGCAAATATAAACACCCACTCTAAACCAGTATTTGAAGAGTTAATGAAACAAGGAGTTATCATTAGACCAGGATTTTTATGGGGATGGGATAACTGGATGAGAGTAAGTACGGGAACTATAGAGCAAACAGAAAAATTTATTAAAACACTTGATGGGATTCTTAAGGCTTAAGCAGGGGTAGGCTCCTGCGGTGGCCACTGAAAAACATATTGCTTTAGCAATTTGTCATTCTGAAAGTCGTTATGCTATGCATGAACTCCTATCGCACCTAGGATTTAAAATAAAGTCTTCAAGTGCTCAAACGAAATCAAGTGAAGAATCTAGTGTTTTCAATAATGGAGAAATTAAAAATAGTTTATAAAAGGGACTCTTTATAATTTTTAAAGGGTTCTTTGATATGAGATAATACATGTGTGACAAAAAAGCATGAAAAAAAGAAAGGCCTC
>CAYLXY010000351.1:0-2565 GCA_964387405.1 uncultured Clostridiaceae bacterium | reverse complement strand
CAAATATAAATGTTGTAGGATTGCCTGATATGGCTATAAAAGAATCTAAAGATAGAGTTCGTGCTGCTATAAAAAATAGTGACTTAAATTTTCCAATGAAAAGAATTACAATTAATCTGTCTCCAGCAAATACTAAAAAAGAAGGAAGTCACTTTGATTTACCTATTGCTTTAGGAATTTTAGGAGCATCTATGCAAATTCCTTTAGATGAGTTAGAAGATACATTAATATTAGGTGAGCTATCTTTAGATGGAACAACTAATAAGGTTAATGGTGTATTACCAATGTTATTAGAAATGAATAATAGGGGTATAAAGAAAGTAATAGTGCCTTATGAAAACTTAGAAGAAGCAAAGATTGTAGATGGAATAGAGATAATACCCATAAATTGTTTAAAAGACATAGTTTCTCATTTAAAAAATGAAAAAAAACTTAACACATATACTGAACCTTTTAAATATGAACATATAGCAGAAACTGACTTGGAAGATTATAAAGACCTGCATGGCCAAGAAAATTTAAAAAGAGCTTTAGAAATTGCAGCATCTGGAAACCATAATTTATTAACAATAGGTCCACCAGGTTCTGGCAAAACAATGGCTGCTAGAAGATTACCTTCTATACTTCCTAAGTTAACATTTCATGAAGCTTTAGAGATTACAAAGATATATAGTGTCGCTGGATTACTTAATGCAAATGAAGGATTGATTGCTAATAGACCTTTTAGATCACCACACCACACAAGTTCGACTGTTGCTATAACTGGAGGGGGTAGAATTCCTAAACCTGGAGAAGTGTCTTTAAGTCATTATGGGGTACTCTTCCTTGATGAACTTCCAGAATTTGAAAAAACAACCTTAGAAGTTCTAAGACAACCTTTAGAGGATAAGGTTATAAACATATCTAGAGTAAGTGGGTCATATACTTATCCAGCAGACTTTATGTTATTAGCTGCTATGAATCCTTGTCCTTGTGGGTACTATGGAACTAACAGTGGCCAACAATGCACTTGTACACCTCATCAAATAAATAGATATGTTGGTAAGATCTCAGGCCCTCTAATGGATAGAATAGATATAATAGTTGAGACTTCAAATGTAGAGTACAAGGATTTAACTAGTAAGGAAAAACTCGAATCTTCTAAAGAAATAAGAAAGCGTGTAGAAAAGGCTAGAGATATTCAATTAGAAAGATATAAAAAAACAAAGTATTTATTTAATTCTCAATTAAATGGATCGGCAATAAATAAATACTGTTCCTTAGATTCTTCTTCACAACAGCTGATGAACTTAGCTTTTCATAAAATGAATTTAAGTGCTAGAGGCTATAGTAGAGTTTTAAAAGTAGCAAGGACTATAGCTGATCTGGATGAAAGTCATATTATTTGTGAAAATCATCTTGCAGAAGCTCTGCAATATAGGAAATCAAGTAGTCTGACTAGATAAAAGCATATAAAATCATATGTTTTTATCTAGTTTTTTAAAATTTGTTATTATTCTACTATAGTGTATAATGTATGTTGTGTAAAAATAGTCGCCATATTTAATAATCTTACTCCAACTATTTATTATATAACAATCTACACTTTAATAAAAAATAATAGTTTGGAGGATATACTATGAAGCTAAATAAAAAAGAAATTATTATTTGGTTAAGCCATATAAAAGGAATTACTAATAAAGATATTAAACATTTAACAAACTATTTTTATGATATTGAAGAAATTTGGAATGTAGATGGGAAACATATTATAAATGCACTAGCAAAAAGAGAAAAAATAAGTAATGAGATTATAAAAAATAGAAATGAACAATTTGTTAGTAAAATTTTCAACAATCTAAATAATAATAACATATTAGCTTTAACAATTTTTGACTCTGATTATCCTTCTAAACTGAAAAATATATACGACCCGCCCTATGTAATATATATAAAGGGAAATAAAGTAGATTTTGATATACCCTTAATAGCCATTGTTGGTGCAAGAAAAGCAACACCATATGGCAAATGGGCAGCTCATCATTTTGCAAAAGAGCTAACAAAATGGGGTATTGGTATTATAAGTGGATTAGCTTTAGGCATAGATGCATGCGGACATAAGGGTGCACTAGAAGGTAAAGGCTATACTATGGGAGTCTTAGGATGTGGCTTAAATCAATATTATCCAGCTTCTAATAGAGCATTAATGGATGAAATAATTAAAAAAGGCTGCGTTATTTCAGAATATTGTTTAGGAATGCCACCCTTAAAGTATCATTTTCCAGCTAGAAATAGAATTGTTAGTGGATTATCTGATGGTGTAATGGTCATAGAAGCATCTGAAAAAAGTGGTGCTCTAATTACTGTAGATTTTGCACTAGATCACGGAAAAGATGTTTATGCTTTACCTGGTAATATTAATAACATTCAAAGTAAGGGAACTAACAAGCTAATTAGAGATGGAGCTAGAATATTATTAGAGGTTGATGATGTAATCGAAACTCTCAAATATAAATATGCAATAAGTAAAATAGAAGATGAGCATTCAATTAAAGAAGACTTAAGTGATTTAGAAATAAAAATATA
>CAYLXY010000350.1:0-2589 GCA_964387405.1 uncultured Clostridiaceae bacterium | reverse complement strand
CACATCTGTTTGCATCAGTACGGACATTGAATTTTAGAGAAAATTGTATGAAAAATGGACAATCCTATACCCGAGAAAATTATAAGAGAATCAAATTTAAGAGTAGTAAACTAAATCGGAGGAATTTTATGATAGTCAAAACCTTAGAGCTAGATATTTATATACCAGAGTCTAATTCATTAAAAGATAAACGAAGGGTTTTAAAAAGTTTAATAAATCGATGTCGTCAAAAATTTAATGTGTCTATATCAGAATTAGAAGATATTGATAAAATCAGACATACAGTAATAGGAATTGCAACTGTTACAAACTCTAATTCCTATGCTGATGAAATATTAGACAAATGTTTGAATTTAATAGAAAACGAATATAGTGTAGAAATTATCAATATAGAAAGAGAATGGAATTAAATATAGGCTATAGCATTATTTTAAAGCAGATATTAGGAGCGAGATAATATGTGTACAGGTATCAAAATAAATTATGAAGATGGTTGTGTAATGGGAAGGACGATGGACTATGAAGTACCTGTAAATTATAATGTACTTTATTTACCAAGAAATTATAATTTTTGCAATGATTTGATGGGTAATCCATTGTACTCAAAATATAAAACATTAGGGGTATGTTTTGAAAACAAGACTCCATTGAAAGATGGAGTAAATGAACATGGATTAGTAGGTATTACTAATACATTTACAGGATTTAATCTTTATGATAATCAAGTAAAGTCAGAAAAAATGAATATTTCTAGTTTAGATTATTTTACTTATGCACTTGCAAATTATAAATCAGTAGAAGAATTAATTGAAGATTTATTGAATATTCATATATCTACTAAAAATTATATGGGGGAAGATGTAATATCTCCAGATTTTCATTTTATGTTTGCTGATTCTAGTAAGAGGTGTATTATTATTGAACCTAAAAGAAGAGAATTAATATATTATGAAAATCCATATAATGTAATGACTAATTCACCAGGCTTTGAATCTCATGTTAGAAGACTGAATAAATTTTTAGACTTAGATAATCTTGAAGATTTTAATTCTGCTAAAAATTTGCCAGGAGGATATGATCCCTTTTCTAGGTTTATTAAAGCCTTCTATTTAACCAAAATGAATGTAAAGTCTAATAGTTATAAAGAAGCACTTTCCCATTCTTATAATATAATGGGTGCAATGGTTATGCCAGAAGGATTCGTTCAAAATAAAAAATATAATGAGACTACATATACTAGATATATTTGTGCTTATGACACAAAAAATAAGCTATTAACTGTAAAATCTCATATTAATCCAACAGTTTATCAATTGGGATTTGAAGATATAGAGGATAAGTATAAAAGACAAGAGTTTTACTTGGATTCAGCTTTTACTGGAGAAAAGTTAAAATAGGAGAATAAGTCAAAATAAATATTTAAATAGGAACTAAAAGATCTATGGTGGAGCATAATAAATCTAGAGTATAATTTTAATAAAATTATTTTTAGTAAATTATTATAAGTTGGTGAAGGAAGTAGGAGGGGTGCTATGAATCGTTTACCAGATTCAGAATTAGTTATGGTGCCGGGTGGAACATTAATTACTGATACTCCTGAAGAAGGGCGTGCTTTAGCAATGCTAATAGCCCGTCATACTGTTCATAATATTCAGCCAAATATTGATGTCCTTATGAGAGGTCGTGAAATCTACTCTGTAGATCCTGATAGTCTTATTGTTGCAAGTCAAGTTGTTGCTATAGAATTTCAAACAATAGCAGCTGCTAATAATTATTGGCGACAACCTGGTATGTGTAGATAAAAGAAGGATTGATGAGATTTATAGCAATAAAAAGCAGATACAAATCTATAACTTACCATATTCAAGTAGTAAATTAAAACCTTGTAACAAATAAAATTGTTACAAGGTTTTTTTAGGTGTGCAAGCAAGGGGTTTGTACTCCAAAAGGAGCTTAGTAATCTAATAATCTATTGATATAGGTTTACTTTATAAATATATAGGAAAGCAAGTAGCCTATTACAAGTCCACCAAGGTGTGCTGTAGTACTTATATTTGGAACTAAAATAGTTAGAAGTAAATTTATACCAAGAAGTGAAAGAATTTGTTTTCTACCTCCAGGGGTTACTATGTCACTATGTCTATGTATCAGATATAAAAACCCTCCAAAAAGTCCAAACAAGCTACCAGAGGCTCCTGCAGATACGGATGTGAATTCCATGGATATAAACTCAAAGAAAAATGTTACCAGATTTCCTCCTATACCTGTCAACAAGAAAAAAAGTAAATACTTTTTAGCTCCCATAAGTCTCTCTATTTGAGGACCAAATATGTATAGGGCGTATCCATTAAAAAATATATGGGTAATTCCAATATGAATAAAAATGGATGTTATGAATCTGTAATACTCTTTATACATTATAACAAAAGGAGAGTATAGGGCACCATATTTTACAAGTGCTTCAAGATTTGTAGTACCACCATTTAAAGTTATAAATATAAAATAAATAATCATTATAGTTAACAATATGAATGTTACTTTACTTCTTTTATAAAAATTTATTAATTTTTCCATTAACATTTTTCATCT
>CAYLXY010000349.1:0-2605 GCA_964387405.1 uncultured Clostridiaceae bacterium | reverse complement strand
AAAATAAAAAAACATTGCATTATGTATTTTAATTTGTTATAATTATAACAGGCACAGAAAAAAGAAACATTGTACCACAGAGAGGAACAGAATTAATTAATAATATCAAAAGATTACTTGAATTAAAAGAAGAAGGAGGTGAGATAGATGAAACTAGCTATAATAGGTGGGGCAGGCTTATTAGGATCAACAACTGCATTTTATGCAGGAAGTCTAGGATGTTTATCAGAAATCAAATTAGTTGATTTAAATCAAAACATGTTAATGAGTCATGTTATGGATATGGATCAGGCACTTTCATCAATAACAAACACAAAAGTAACTTATGCCACTTATGAAGAGATTAATGATTGTGATATTATTTTGCTTACAGCAAGCTTACCAGAAACAAATGTTAGTTCAAGAAACGAATATTTGAAAGGTAACTTAGGAATAGTTGAATCAGTTTGCAAAGAAATATCTAAGCTTGAAGCAAATAAAATAATAATTAATGCAACTAATCCTATAGATGTTTTCAATTATGTTATATACAAAATGTTAGGATATGATAGAAATAAAATAATTGGATTTTCTATAAATGACACAATAAGATTAGAATGGGCAATTGCAAAATTATTGAATATAAAAAGTACTGAAATTAAAGCAATATGTCTAGGAGAGCATGGAGATGGACAAGTCCCATTGTTTGACAGGGTAGAACATAATAACAAGAAAATATTTTTAAGTGAAGAACAAAGGCAATCTGTTTCAAATGAAATAAGTAGTTGGTTTACTAGATATCAAGCTTTAAAAAGTGGAAGAACTTCAGGATGGACTTCAGCTGTTGGCTTAACTAGAATAATACAAGCGATTGCTACAGATGCTAAAGATATAGTACCATGTTCAGTGATTTTAGATGGAGAATATGGTGAAAATGATGTTAGCATAGGTGTCCCAATCAGATTAGGTAAAAATGGTGTAGAGCAAATTATACAACTAGACCTTACAGATGAACAAAATTCGCTTTTCAACAAATCAAGTATTAAAATCAAAGATTTAATAAAATCTATCAATTACTAAAGGGAGGGAATAAAGTATGAAAAGATTAATTAGTATTATTATGGTAATGGCATTAGTAATGTCATTAGCTGCTTGTAAAAGTGACGATTCTGATAATGGAAAGAAATCAGGAGATGTATATAAACTAAAAATAGCACATCATACACCAGAAGGTAGTCCATATGATAAAGCAGCCCTTTTATTTAAAGAGCTTGTTGAAGAGAGAACAGATGGAAAGGTTAATATAACTGTTTATCCAGGCGGTGTTTTGGGGGATGAAAGATCTTTAACAGAAAGTATACAAAATGGAACATTAGATTTGGCAGTATTAACAATTTCACCTATGGTAAACTTTGTGCCTGACTTAGCTGTGCTAGATTTACCATATGTATTTACAAACTTCGATCAAGCAAAGAAATTTTTAGATTCAGACATAAGTATGGATTTATTAAATGCTGGAATTGAGGACAACTTTAAAGGTTTAGGTCTTATCCTTAGAGGACCAAGACATATTACTAATAATAAAGGTCCTATAAATACCCCAGCAGATGTTAAAGGAATGAAAATAAGGGTTGTAGAAAGTCCAGTATATTTAAAAGTTTTTGGAGAACTAGGAGCTACAGTTCAAGCAATGTCATGGGGAGACTGTTATACAGCACTACAACAAGGTGCAATTGACGGTCAGGAAAATGCTACTCATACTATTTATGATGAACGAGTAGACGAAGTTCAAAAATATGTTTCACTTACTAACCATGCATACTGTTGGACTTCAATATTTGCAAGTAAAAGCAATCTGGAACAATTACCAGAGGATATACAACAAATTATAGTTGATGCTGGTAATGAGGCAACTAGAGAAATATCAAATCAACAAATGGAAAACGAACAATTTTACGTAGATGAGTTAACTAAAAGAGGTATGACATTTAATGAAGTTGATGAAAAGCTTTTTATGGATAAAATAGATCCTGTTTATAAATGGTATAGATCAAATTACAATGACAAGTGGTTGGATGATATTAATGAGCTTATAAAATAAGTTGTAATATAGGTGAGGATTAGTATGGAAATTAATCCTCATCTAAAATTGAAAGGAGGGTCTAGTATGGGTGAGAAAAACAATAATGACATAATATTGGATAGGAAAAGTAATAAAGACATAATAGAAATAATATTGAAATTCGTTATAGTTGCAATGATGTGCACCATGTCTACAATTACTTTTGTTCAGGTAGTGGGAAGGTTTGTATTTAACAAAGGTATTGTATGGGCGGAAGAATTATCAGTATATTCCATGTTTGCCATGATATATTTAACCTCAGTACTACTGACTAAAGAGGACTCACATGTAAGTATAACCCTTTTAGAAACAATGGTTAAAGGAAATGGTAAAAAAATATTAAAAGGTGTACATTATTTAATCTGGATTATCTACTCTGTTTTAATAGCTGTCGTAGGATTTATTACTTCGAAATCTGTTATGAAACAAATATCACCAAATATGCGGATATCTATGGGTCTGGTATATATATTCTTACCTGTATCTGCATTATTAATAGGACTC
>CAYLXY010000348.1:0-2611 GCA_964387405.1 uncultured Clostridiaceae bacterium | reverse complement strand
TTCTACTACAATGAATTCAAAAGATTCATTACAAAAAGAACAAGTTATAGAAAAAGAAGAAATTATTGAAAAAAACATAGAAAATAATAATAGTAGTGATTTTAATTTAAGCAATAATTCTATAGATGTTAAAGATAGCAATTTAACTTTAACTTATGAACTCCCTAGTATTGATCTTCTTAATGAAATAGTTTCTCAACCTAATAAAGAAGACAAAAGAAAAATCATGTCAAAGGCTAAAATATTAGAAGATACATTGTATAATTTTGGTGTAGAAGCAAAAGTTATACAAGTTAATAAAGGACCTACAATAACTAGATATGAGTTACAACCTAGTGCTGGAGTTAAAGTAAGTAAAATAGTAAATCTAAGCGATGATATTGCTTTAAACTTAGCTGCACAAGCTATTAGAATAGAAGCTCCTATACCTGGCAAAGCTGCTATAGGTATAGAAATACCTAATGAAGATATTTCTACAGTTGTTTTAAAAGAAGTATTAGATAGCCCTGTTTTTAAAGATTCAGTTTTAAATTTACCTTTTGCATTAGGTAAGGATGTTTCTGGTACTCCTATAGTTGCAGACATATCTAAAATGCCACATCTATTAATAGCTGGAGCAACAGGATCTGGAAAAAGTGTTTGTATTAATGCTTTAATATTGAGTATTTTATATAATTCAAACCCTGACATGGTAAGATTACTCTTAATAGATCCTAAAGTTGTAGAACTCAGTCAGTATAACGGAATATCTCATTTACTTGTACCTGTTGTTACTGATCCCAAAAAAGCAACAAATGCACTAAATTGGGCAGTAGAAGAAATGTCTAAACGATATAAAATATTTGCAGAAAACAATGTTCGTGATATTGATGGATATAATGAAAAATTCCAAGATAATAAAATACCTTATATTGTTATTATTATAGATGAATTAGCAGACTTAATGCTAGTAGCACCAAATGATGTTGAAGATGCCATATGTCGATTAGCTCAAATGGCACGAGCTGCGGGTTTACATTTAATAATAGCTACTCAAAGACCCTCGGTAGATGTTATAACAGGAGTTATTAAAGCAAATATACCTTCAAGAATTGCTTTTTCTGTAGCTTCTCAAACAGATTCAAGAACAATTTTAGATATGGGAGGAGCAGAAAAGCTTTTAGGAAAAGGAGATATGTTATTTTATCCAGTTGGTTCTAATAAACCAGTTAGAATTCAAGGAGCATTTGTATCTGAAAAAGAAGTTGAACGAGTAGTCACTTTTATTAAAGAACAATCAGAAACTCCTAATTATGAAGATATTATAGTTGAACAACTTGATCAAAGTAAAAATATACTAGAAGATGCGGATGAATTATTTGAAGATGCTCTTAAGTTAGTTGTAGAAGCCGAACAAGCATCCATATCTATGCTTCAACGAAGATTGCGTATAGGATACAATAGAGCTGCAAGATTAATTGATGATATGGAATCTAAAAATCTAGTCGGTCCTCATGAGGGTAGTAAGCCAAGACAAGTATTAATAGATAGTCAATATTTTGAAGAAAATATAGAAGAATCTATATAAACTGACTATTAATAATAAGATAATAATTATAACTATGGAAGGTGAAATTTTGTTTACAAAAAAAACTGTTGATCAAGCTATTAATATGGAGGATAAGATTTTTATTGATCTTAGATCTCCATTAGAATTTTCAAAAGGTTCAATACCTGGTGCAATAAACATGCCTATTTTAAATGATAAAGAAAGAGAAGATGTAGGTACTATATATAAGAAGAAAAGCAAAAAAGAGGCTAAAGTTAAAGGAATTCAATATGCATCTTCTAAATTATATTATATTTATGAGAAAATTTCTTCTTTAAATAAACAATATGAAAATATTATACTGTTTTGTTGGCGTGGTGGCTTAAGAAGTGCTACTGTATCAAGTTTTTTAAATGTTTTAGGTTTAAATATATATCAATTAGAAGGTGGATACAAACAATATCGTAAATATGTTATTGAATATTTCAATAATAATAATTTTAAGCATAAATTTATTGTACTTCACGGATACACCGGAGTTGGCAAGACAGACATTCTTGAAGAATTAGAGAAACTAAATGTATCTATACTTAACTTAGAATATTTAGCTAAAAACAGTGGCTCTGTATTTGGCAATATCAATTATAAAAATGAAAAGCCTATAAGTCAAAAATTATTTGATGCTTTATTATTTGATTCTTTAAGATCAAATAACAGTAAATATATTGTTGTAGAAAGCGAAGGTCATCGTATTGGAGGAGTATCTTTACCTGAAACTTTGTGGAATGCAATAGTTGATGGAAAACATATATTAATTAATACAAGCATAGAAAATAGAGTTGAAAGATTAGTAAATGAATACGTTAGTACAATTTCTAATTGCGATTTTCTATTAGAAGATGCTATTTTACACTTAAAAAAAAGAATGGGTTTAGAAAAAATAAATCAACTTATTTATTGGATTGAACAAAACAAATACGCAGAAGTTGCAGAAAATCTAATAGTAGAATATTACGATTTATTATATAAACATTCGATTGATAATTATAGTTACATAGTAGAAATCAATTATGATGATATTAG
>CAYLXY010000347.1:0-2635 GCA_964387405.1 uncultured Clostridiaceae bacterium | reverse complement strand
TTTTGAATTAATATATATTTCTTGTTCTTTATTTTTTATAGAAACATCTAGTTTTGATATAATTTCTTCAATAATTTCTTTCAAATCAACAGCTCTTTTATTCCATTTAGATTGTTGAAAATCTAAATTAGATAATTGCAATAAATCTCTTACTAATCTAGCCATTCTTTCTGTTTCGCTTTCCACTACTTGCAAAAAACTTACAGATAGATCTTTATCTTCTATAGCCCCATCAAGTAATGTTTCTGTATAGCTTTTAATTGTTGTCAGTGGAGTTTTCAACTCATGGGAAACGTTGGCTACAAATTCTTTTCTCATACTTTCTAATTTTTGATGCTTTGTAACATCTTGTAATAGTATAATAATACCTTCAACATCTCCATTTTGATCCATAAAAGGTGCATAGCTAGCCTGTAATATTGCTCCGTTTTTTATATCCACTATTTTATGTCCAGTCCAATTTTCTTTGTTTTCTAAAAAGTTTTTTATTTTAAGTTGGTCGTTATAAGGAGTAAGTAATTCGTCGAAATTTTTTGTTAAAAAAGTATCTTCATCTATTTTTAACATTTCCATAGCTTTAGGATTTACATGTATAACTTCTCCTTCTTTTGTAGAGGCAATAAGTCCATCTGCCATATATTCAATAATAGTATCCATCTTTTTCTTCTCATTGCTCATTTCCTGCAAAACTGTTTTTAGCTTTGCTGTTAGATGATTGAACATGTGTGCTAATTGACCTAATTCATCATCTGACCTTATTTCAACAATCTGTTCAAAATCACCTTTTGCCATTCTTTCTGCTTTAATTGTTACATCATTAATAGGACCTGTGATGCTTTTAGCTATAAAATATCCTAATATAATAGTTATAAAAAGAGCTAACAATGTGGCTTTAAATATAATTGTTTTAGATTCTTGCAATGTTTTATATATATCTTCTAAGTTACTTTTTAAATAGATAGCACCCGCAATACGATTATTATTGTCATGAATAGGAAAAACCATATGTTTAGAACTATTAAACTTATTATCCCTCTGAATTATATCTTTTTCATTTACTTCACCATTGAAGGCAGATAATATTAAATCTGATTCTAAAAAATGGCTAGCATTTGCTTCACCATTTTCTCCCATATAAGATGCATTAGTACTAAAGACAATAGTAAAGTTTGGGTCATTCTTAATTACTGTAATTCCCATTCCCATCTGTTCATAGCTTCTGATATTATTTTCAACTTCATTTGGATTGTTTTGCCAATTTATAGTTTCTAAAGATGTAATAACTGTATTGGCTAAATTTGACAAGTTGTCGCTAACAACTCCTAAATGATACAATTCAAATTGTTGCATTAAAAATACTCCTATAATTATCATTGCCATAAGTACTAACAAAAAATAAATAATTATAAATTTCCACCTAATACTTTTAAACATTACTAAGCCCTCCTGAAGTAGTATCCTACTCCACGTTTAGTCATAATATGTTCAGGACTTCCTGAATTATCTTCTACTTTTTCTCTTAATCTTCTTATAGTTACATCTACTGTTCGTATATCTCCATAATACTCATAACCCCATACTTGCTTTAAAAGTTGTTCCCTAGTAAATACTTGCTCTGCCTGAGCCGCTAAAAACTTAAACAGCTCAAATTCTCTGGAAGTAAGATCTATAACATTATCATTTTTTCTAACTTCATATTTCGAAAAGTCTATAGTTATATCATCTATAGAGAGGACACCCTCTGTTTTGTTAGTGATATTAACTTCCATTCTTCTTAAATTTGCCTTTATCCTTGCAAGTAATTCCCGCATACCAAAAGGTTTTGTAATATAATCATCGGCACCCATTTCAAGGCCTAGAACTTTATCAACTTCTTCTTCTTTAGCAGTTAACATTAAAATTGGAACCATTGAAGTCTCCCTAATTTTCCTACATACTTGAAAACCATCTAATTTAGGGAGCATTACATCTAATAAAATTAAATCTGGACTAAGAGTAATCGCTTTGTGTAAGCCATCTTCTCCATCATAAGCTATATGTGCCTTATAACCTTCCTTTTCTAGATTAAATTTAATTATTTCTGCTATAGGTTTTTCATCTTCTACTATTAAAATATTTTTTGACATGATGCAATTCACCCCATTAAATTAATTGACTTACTTACTTAATTATTAAGTAAGTCTACTTTTATTAACTTTTTTCATTTCCAATAAAATGAAATATTTGAGGAAATTTGGCTAAACCTCCTCAAATAAATATATATATTCCTTCATCTTGTGCCCCTTTCCTAAAGAGCTTATAAGATCTATCAATTTATTTAACCCATGATTATCTACCATGTTTTTAACTAGTCTAAATGATTTAGTATAAGCCTCATACTGATTCAGACTATTAAAGTTACTATTTAGTTCCTCTATTGTATAATTATTTGAATCAGTAAAAATAACATCTTTGCCCCATTCATAATCATCAACTATATATTCAAAATATAGACTTACACCTTCAGTAAACCACATTGGGAAATTTCCATTACCAATATGATCTGTAAAAAGATGTGCCAGTTCATGAAGCATTGGACCTTCTTTATAAAATATATATTCTAATTCCTCTGTCTTCTCTATCCAATCCTTAGGGT
>CAYLXY010000346.1:0-2648 GCA_964387405.1 uncultured Clostridiaceae bacterium | reverse complement strand
ATTTATTTGGATATAATAATGGAATATTATTAATTAATAAAAAATGAATATAGTACTGCTACCCTCTTATAAATTATTTCGATAGTTGACTATACTAGCATAAGAGAATAGAAATTGACCCTAATAGTGTAATATGCTACCATAAATTGTAATGGGAGAAGGTTTTTTATCATCTGCTCTTCACCAAAAACAAAGAAATTGTTTTTGAAAAACAGATGATTGGTTTATAAAAAAACATTAAGAGCAAAGGCTGTTATAGTTATTTAATCAAAACTTTGACAGAACACAATTTATAAGGGAGGAATAAATATGAAAGTTGCATATGTTATATCTTCGGATAATAGTAGAACAATACTAAGGGACATGATTGTTCCACAGATGGAATCTGAAGAGCACGGTGCTGATGTTGTAGGAATGTTTTTTGTGTTTGACAATACTTATTTACTTTTAAAGGACACGGATTTGGGAGATCGATTACAAAAACTTCATGATGATACGGGAATGATAATACTTGCTTGTGATCAATGTGTTTTTGAAAGGGAGATTCAGGACAAAATAATACCTGGGGCAGCTGTTGGATGTTTCCCAGTGCTTTATGGTTGTTTAAAGGATGTAGAATTAGATCAAGTTATAACCTTGTAATACATTATGAATAGAAGCATTTTGTTGTATGTTATAAAAACAATAGAAAATGAAATTAATGATACCCATATAGTATAATGATAGATTCTATTATACGTGATGTTAACTGCAAGGGATATGTACAAGCAATTCATTGGGGGGTGTTAAATTGCATAAGGTGTTGATTGAATTTATCAATACATGATCTGGTTGTGATGGTTATACCAGGGCTGTAGAGGCTGCTGCAGCAAAATATAAAGGAAAAGTAGAAGTGAAAATTTATTATGCAGGAAAAGATTTTGATTATATAAAAAAATATGGAGTTATTTTCAAAGGCACTATGATAATAAATGGAAAGAAGAAAATTGATAGAATTTCAAAAGACATTATAGAAAAAGAAATAAAAGAGGCTGTTATGGAACTAGAATGATTGGAGATGGGAAGATTATATGATTATATTTGAATTTTTAAAATCCATGTTATTAGCCTCAATAAGCATGCTAAATGGAGCATCTCCATGGCTTATATTTAGTTTTACTATTGCAGGGTTATTACATGATGTTTTATCTCCTAGAAGATTTCATAAATCTTTAGGAAATACAAAGATAAGTTCCTTATTAAAAGTAACTATATCAGGGATGTTTTTACCTATTTGCAGTTGTGGGACAATCCCTCTGGGTTTAAGTATGTATTATTCAGGAGCTTACTTAGGTCCTGTACTAGCATTTATGACATCCACTCCTATAATAAATCCTATTGCAGTTATTTTAAGCTATGGACTTTTAGGAAAAGAAATTACAATTATCTATTTAATAGTAGGATTTACTTTACCTATGTTTATAGGTATTATAGCTAATAAATTTGGTGGTAATGAATTAAAGCTGTCAGGAATAGAAGAACAGATATCTAGTACTAATTTAGAAACGGAAGAGGATATTACAATTCTAGATAAAATAAAATCAGGAATGATTTGGGCTTACAATGATTTAGCTTTAGTAGTTAGTAAATATGTAATATTAGGTATGCTTTTAGGTGGCTTTATAATAACTGCATTTCCAAACTCCTTTATACAAAAGTACTTGGGAAACCCTAGTATGTTATCTCTTGGAAATGTTGCAATATTAGCTACAGTAATGTATGTATGCGCAGTGGGACATATTCCATTTATAGCAGCACTAGTAGCTAGTGGCGCAGCACCAGGAGCTGCAATTACTTTTTTAATGGCAGGGGCAGCTACAAATTTCCCAGAACTTATAAGTATATATAATGTAATTGGTAAAAGAGCTGCAATAATGTATGGTACTCTTGTTACAGGATTTTCTCTCGTTATAGGGGCTATTACAAATAAGTTATTGATGCCTAATTTTAAGCCAGCAATCAATTTTAATTCTATTGATAGTTCGATAGAAGGTGCAAATAAATTAATATTTGCAGCACCAGAACCACTTAAATATCTATGTTCGGCTATAATATTTATTTTCTTTTTAAAGGTGTCTATTCCTAAAATAAAAGATAAATTTCAAAAAGTATATAGTTAGGAGATGTAGAGAGTATGGGTAAAAAAGCAGTAATTGCAATTCTAACTATAATAATTTTCGGGTTAGGAGTATTTGCATTTAGCCAAGATAAGATTAATCAAGAAAAGGATTTAGGTGTAAAAGAAGACAATAAATTATTACAATACTTTACATCATTATATCCAGATAAAGAAGTATTAAAATGTGGGTATGAAGATATTGATGGGGATGAAATAAAGGATCTAGTAATAATATTTAATAATTCCAAGAGATCTAATGGAATGGTAGTAGTATTAGATAAAAAAGGAAAATATAAAATTACTGGAGAAGTGCCAGCTCCAATAGACAATCAAAAAATAGAATTTAAAGATATAGATGAAACTAAGCCAATGGAATTTATAGTATCTGGATCTAAAGATGGACAATTTGGTTATGCCATATTTAGGGTGGAAGGTTTAGAGGTAAAGAATTTATTTGGAGAAGGAATGGAAGATTGCTGTTAATTATATT
>CAYLXY010000345.1:0-2659 GCA_964387405.1 uncultured Clostridiaceae bacterium | reverse complement strand
CATTCAGGATCAAGCGTAGTATCGGTACCCTCGCGTAGGCGGGCCAGATGATAGGCTCCGTTTGCACCGGCAGACTTCAATTCTTCTGCCTGTGTCAGACTAAAGTCTCCTATATTAATTACAATCTGTGTTTGTTGTGGAATCTGTGCCCGAACCATTTGAACTACCTGCAATACACGTTCGAAGTCATAATTATGCATCGCCATTAATGCCAAGGCAAAAAGATCGCCTGATGCCGTAAAACCATCTGCCGCCGCAATAATAGCTTCGTCACTCATTGTGCTGGGTTCAAAATGAGTAAATTCTTCTGAAATACTGCAAAACTTGCATTTACCCGGGCAAGGTGCAACTTCGAAACCGATCTGTCCGAATACAAAACCTGTATTATCGAAGTGCTCGCGCGACTACACCTCTTGTAACAGCAGATTCTAAAGATGTTTCCGGAAACTGGAGTAAAAACGCACATTCATCTTGTGTAACCTTATGGCCGGATTGAATCTTGTCAATCAAGTTTAAAAACTTCGTGTCAATTTTCATGATAATTGTCAATTAAGTTGTATAATGATCAAGTTTATATCTTGACGTAAACATACTTCATTCCAATCAGCAAAAAACTCCTTACGCCACGAAAACGAAAAAAAGACCCCTTATCACGAAAAACAATTTGCGATTAGTTCAATTCATACAAGTATCCTGCATAGCGACTGCATCAGAAGTTACCTGAGAAGATAAAACTGCCAAACAAGCCTTGAAGGCGGAAACTCTTTTTGCTATTTTGTTTGGGGTTTCACAAACCCAAATTCGCCCAACATATTCCAGGCGGCTGCCGGATTAAATCCCCTACTCTGCTCCGTATGGCTATCCATATCTCTCGGATTAGCACCTACTTCCGCATAAAGCTGATTTACTCCTGCCGATAAAGCTACCTGTATAGGTTCATGTACATTCATCGAACGGGAAGGATTCACCACAATATTAGTAACCGCCACTATTTTGGTTAGTTCTAATGCAGTGATTTGTCCGAATTCATAGAGAGGTGTTCCTTCAACGGCTGTCCTGCGCATAGCAGCCATGACGCCGATTTCAAGTTCTTTTGCCCGAAGGATTTCAACGGTTATCTCTTCATAAGAATGCTCCGGGCCAATAGGTTCAATACAGTAATATAATTCCAGTCCGGCCTCTTTAATCGCCCGAAGCGTCTGTTCCCGCTCGCTCGGGTTAGCTTCGGTATCAATGCCTTCACGCAACCGGTTAATGTGATAAGCACCGGTAAAGCCGGCCTCTTTCAGTTTAAGGGCAGTTTTCAGATCAAAATCACCAATATTGGCTACCAATTTCTGATCTTTTCGCAAAAGCGGTTTTACTGCTTTTCCGATAGATACAATTTTGTCCTGCGGATAATCCGCGGTAGTCATTAAAAAGAAATCGTCGAAATAGCTTTGTTGTAAAAAAGACAATTGCGAACAGATCTCTTCAGCCGTCTTCTCCCATTGCGAATCCATGGAATAATACTTAGCGGCCATCGAGCAAAATTTGCAATTAATCGGACAAGGTTCCGCATTAATACCTATCTGGGTAAACACATAACCCCGATTACCGAATTTAGAACGAGTAAGCGCATTAGAGACAGACAACAGCTCATAGAATTCATGACTATGTGTATCTATCTGCAACAATTCAATTATTTCACCGGCAGATAAATTAAACTCTCCCCCTTTTATCTTCTCTAATGCACTCACTTTTATCTTCTCTAATGCACTCATCGTTTTTTTATTTTATCGTTTTATTATTAGAAACTATTGGACAACCTTTACGCATACCATCTTATTCTGGTCGCGCACCAACAATTTACCATCAGCCAACGCAATAGGTGCCCAATTCTGAGTAGCACCACCCATCTGAGCCATCCCACTCATATTAACTCCACCTTCAGAAAGCACATCAGCAGAGGATATTGATTTAAAGGCCGTAGGATCCGGTTCAATCAGATGAAGCGTTTTCATTCCGTCGGTTGCCAAAATCAATCCGTCTGCAAGGATCATGCTACCACGGTCGAAGTTGGGATTACGGCTTGTTTTCCACATAATATTGCCATTCATATCCATACATACCAGACCATCACGTTTTTGGTTGGTTCGGAACATAGCATAAAAGTATCCGTTATGAAACAAAGCCGGCTTTGTCTGGTCGCCAAACTCTAACGTAGTAAAGAGTTCAGTAGTATCAAACGTGCCATCTGCTTTTTTATTCACCTGTATCATGGTTGCACCGCGCTCATAACCGCCAACAATCAATAATTTGTTATCCGTAGCAAGCGTTGGACAAGGCACAGAAATATGGCAATCCCAATTATCATAACTCCAAAGTTCTTTACCTGTTGCCGGTTCCATACCAATTACCCGACCCATACTTTTGGGTGTTCCTTGCGGAGCGCCAAAAGGATTTAGAGACGAAGTAACATATACAACCTGGTCTTCTCCATGTATATTCAATACCTTCGCACTTACATAACCGATATTCCCCTGGTTAGGCGTTTTCCAGACGATATCGCCTGTTGCCTTATTGTAAGCCACGACACCTGCTTCCGGAGCCTGTGAAGCAATAATAAGCATATCATCATAAAGTACTGGACATTGAGAAATAGCCCAGGTAGGAAGTG
>CAYLXY010000344.1:0-2672 GCA_964387405.1 uncultured Clostridiaceae bacterium | reverse complement strand
GATAAAAATGCTGAGAAAATCATGAAACAAATACTTTCAATAGATCAATTTGAGTATATGAAGGAATTTACTCAAACTATTAAATATGATTTAATAAATTAAGATTAGTTAATCAAAATTCGGATAATCTATATTTTCAGAAACACCTATAGATCTATTAACCCAATTATTAAAAAGTTTATTAGACTCATAAAAAAACTGGATTTAAGAGAAAAACCCCTTTTAACAATAAAACTAGAATAATAAACTTGGCAAAAAGAAAGAAGAGTACAGTGGCCTACATTAATAAAACCATCAAGAAAAGAAAATAAAGTATATTTATTTTGACTAGAAGGCTTATTATATCAGTAGAAATATTAGGAAAGTTTATTGGATAACTAAATTAAATATAGGATTCTCACTTTTGCTTTGGTAGTTATATGTAACTATTCAATATATATCCTAAACAAGGGAAGTCTAGTCAATTCAATACAGCAGAAAAAACAACAAACATGCTCGTAGTAGCCTTAACTCTTGAAACTGGTAAATACGGAGTTGATGTAATGGCTCTATTGGATGAAGCTAATACTGCAACCTATGGTAATCCAGAAATTACAGAGGTGAATATAGGAGTTAGAAACAATCCAGGAATCTTAATATCTGGTCACGATTTAAAGGATATGGAAGAATTATTAGAACAGACTAAAGACTCAGGGGTAGATGTTTATACTCATGGAGAAATGCTGCCAGCCAACTATTATCCTAAATTCAAGAAATATGATCATTTTGTAGGTAACTATGGTAATGCTTGGTGGAAACAAAAAAAGGAGTTTGAAAACTTCAATGGCCCAATACTGTTTACTACAAATTGTATAGTTCCTCCAAAAGCAAGTTATGCAGATAGAGTATATACAACAGGATCTTCTGGATATCCAGGCTTCCCACATATTCCAGATAGAGTTGATGGACAAGCTAAAGATTTTTCACAGCTTATAGGACATGCTAAAAAATTAGCAGCACCAAAAGAAATAGAAAAGGGTACAATTATAGGTGGATTTGCTCATGCTCAAGTATTTGCCTTAGCAGATAAAATAGTAGATGCAGTTAAATCAGGAGCAATTAAAAAATTCTTTGTAATGGCTGGTTGTGATGGAAGACAGAAAACTAGAAACTACTATACAGAATTTGCAAAAGCAATTCCTAAAGATACAGTTATATTAACAGCTGGCTGTGCAAAATATAGATACAATAAGCTAAAGCTAGGAGATATAAATGGCATACCAAGAGTATTAGACGCAGGTCAATGTAACGACTCTTATTCTCTAGCAGTTATAGCTATGAAATTACAAGAGATATTCCAATTAGAAGATATAAATGAATTACCAATTGCTTATAATATAGCTTGGTATGAACAAAAAGCTGTAATAGTATTGTTAGCCTTACTATATTTAGGAGTGAAAGATATTCACTTAGGACCAACACTACCAGCTTTCCTATCAGCAAATGTAGCTAATGTATTAATAGAAAACTTTGGTATTGCTGGAATAGGTGAAGTAGAAGATGATATAGAAATGTTTATGAATGCTTAAATAATCTTTGCTTTTAATAATGATTTCTTCTTAGAATAAGAGGATATAAAAGGCAAGAACAGAAGGAAACCCTGATTCCATTAATTTTGAATCAGGGTTTCTGCCTTATATATTTCATATGAAGTTTTAAATTTATAAAAATATACTATCAAAAGAAAATACTAATCCATATATCTAATCTTGGACAGTGTCAAAAAGAACTTTATTTTTCTTTGTGATGATTATTACATAGACCCAAAGCAAGACTTGAACAGCTACTGAAATCTCATAGGAACTAGTAAATAGCATTCCAACAAACATAGGTAGGCTGTTGCTTATTGCATGAATGAACATATTAAACAGTAGATTATTTGTCTTTAAATAATAATATGTGTGTACAGTTGCCATTGCTATAGTTCCTGCTATGAAACCTATAAAAGATAAAATAATTTGAGGGACAGGCAAAGCTTGTAAATAAAATACATATAAAATAATGGGTGTATGCCATAATGCCCATATAATACCTATATTTACACTTGCTTTCCAAGGTGTTTTTTTCTTTAACATAAATGGAAGCAAGTAACCTCTCCAACCAATTTCCTCCGTTCCTGCAGTAATAAACTGATATATAAAGAACAATAATAAGAGCTTAATCATTGGCCATGTGAGTGTGTGTGTAAGACCTTTGGAAAAGAATAAAGGAATTGTAGGTAGAACAGTTATAAATAAAAACAAGCCAATTATCTGTAGAAAATACTTGAAAGGTACATTTAATTTAAATTTGTTTTTAAAATATTTATTTGCTGAAGGGTCAAAATTTGATATGAGAATAGCTGCAAGCATAGGACCATATCCTGCTAGTGTGCTTAATATTGCTATTGTAAGAAGTTGGCCCTTTAGAGTGTTATTTAGAATGGAACTTAACAAATCAATATTTTCAAGTGGTTTAATCTTATATTTTAGTGACAAAAAGATAGTAAATCCCCAAAATACAAAAGACCAAATAAATGAAAAAGCAATAAAAACTTTCGGCGACTTCTTTTTAATACTCATCTTTTTCTCTTTTTGACTCATCAAAATTCCCCCTTTTTAAGTTATATAATTGACTAGGTCTTTATAATCTTT
>CAYLXY010000343.1:0-2674 GCA_964387405.1 uncultured Clostridiaceae bacterium | reverse complement strand
GCACGTTGAGTGCGTAGCATTGATGTCTAGGATAGAAAATTAAAATAGGGTTGAAGGCTTGATATATAAGGTTTTTCGAGTGTTAGTAGAAATGCAGTGTTATATTGCATAAGAAGCTAATCTTGGAAACCCTTATTTTTATTGTTTTAGGAAACAAGTCTGAAACTGAGGATATTTTAGGGTCGGGTATATAGGTTAGATGAATTAGTAGGGGTGGGTGTATAGGATAGATGAAAAAAACTTTTAAAATAAGGACAAAACTGTAGCATGTTGATATGATGTCTTTAAAAATGTATTAACACAATGAAAGAAGTCATTAATCTGAACAAAAGACTTGAAGTCGGGATTTTATTTACTTGAAAAAACAATGCCCACATGATATAATTATGTTGTTGAATGGAGGAATTAAAATGCACGGAGGAAATAGAAAAGGTGCTGGTAGAAAAAGCACTGCAAATAAAAAACAACCTGTAACAATTTATTTAAATAATCAAGAGAAAAAATATATTGAAAGCGCTCCACTCCCCGACTGTACTAGTTTTTCCGAAAAATGTAGGAGGTTACTTGAAATGGGTATTGATAAATTAGAATCTGAACTTAAGCGAGACATAAATGAAGTAAATTATATTGATTTATTCAGTGGGTTAGGTGGAATAAGAATAGGCTTTGAACAAGCACTTGGTGAGGTTGGTTTAAAAGGAAAATGTGTATTTTCATCTGATATAAAACCTTCTGCAATTAAATCTTATGAGGTTAACTTTGGAGAAAATCCAGAGTGTGATATTACAAAAATTGATCCTACCAAGTTACCAGACTTCGATTTCCTATTAGCTGGTTTTCCTTGTCAAGCATTCTCTCAAGCAGGATTAGGATTAGGTTTTCAAGATACTAGAGGAACACTTTTTTTTGATATTGCTAAAATTTTATTAGAAAAAAAACCAATTGGCTTTGTTTTAGAGAATGTGGAAGGGCTTGTCCACCATGATCAAGGAAAAACATTTAAGATAATTAAAAGCACACTTAAAGATATGGGCTATTTTATACAAGCTAAAGTTTTAAACGGAAAAGATTTTGGATTAGCACAATCTAGAAATAGGATCTATATTATTGGACTCAAAAATATAGAAGTACAAGAGTTGACTGGGTTTACCAAGGCGACATCTGTGTTAGGTGATATTATTGATGAATCTATTCCACCTATACAAACTGAATTTACTGAGAAGCTATTATCCCATTACAAAATAGAAGAATTATATGGAAAAGCTATAAAGGATAAACGTGGTGGTAGCAACAATATTCATAGTTGGGACATTGGATTAAAAGGCGAGATAAATAAAGAACAAAAAGATTTATTAGAACTATTGTTAAGACAAAGGAGAAATAAGAAATGGGCAGACATAATAGGTATAAAGTGGATGGATGGTATGCCATTAACAGCAGATATGATATCTTCGTTTTATCCGCATCCTGAACTACAGACCTTATTAGATGATTTGGTCACTAAAGGATATCTTGCTTATGAACATCCAAAACAATTAGTAAATAATAGAAGGATACCAGACACATCCCTAGAAAAAGGATATAATATTATTACTGGTAAGCTTTCTTTTGAATTTACTAAGATACTTTGCCCAAATAATGTAACCCCTACTATAGTTGCAACAGATGTTCATAAACTAGCAGTACCTGTTAATAATGGAATTCGCACTTTAACCGTAAGTGAAGGACTTAAATTGTTTGGATTTCCAGATAACTACCAGCTTGATTTTTTAAAAGAAAGCGAGGCTTTTGACCTACTGGGTAATACTGTTTGTGTTCCAGTTATAAAAGCAGTATCTGAAAGACTATTGGAATCTTATTTAGAATCTAAAAATAATATAGAGTATGTAGTACAAAATGAAATGGCATTATAATTTATAGTGCCATTTCATTTATGTTTAATAGGAAAGCACTCTTTTAAGCCAATCATCCGCTGTAAAAGGTATAACTGGATTTGGGAATATTTCAAAGGTCTCTTTAACTGCATGTATAAATTCAATTTTATTTTTAAAGCCTTTACTTTCATCACGTGCAAAGTTAAAAGGACGCATTGCATATGGTTGACCTCTTTTTACCTGCAAACCTATAGGATATTTTCTTGAAGGAGAAGTAATTTCCCATATATATTTAAGATAAACCTTTTTTACGATAAAGCCTTGTGAAAAGCCATCATCCATTGGCTGGTAACCTAAAATAAAGTAATGAGCATCTAGTTTCCCAGGGCTTTCATATGTTGTAGCTAAAAAGCTTGAAAAATTTGCTAGGTCAAAAGCAGGTGAATTATTATAGTTCCATGCTTTAACCTCAACATCATGACTAGCGTTTCCAAATATAGCTACAAAATCAGGGAAAGCTTGGGTATTGTCTCCTGGTCTTATATCAATTCCCAGGTGCTGAAACCAATTAGGTAACCACTCCTGTAAGCAATTACCTATAACATCATTTCCAGAATATACATGAGTTTTGTTTGCAAAATTAATTGTTATTGTTCCATGTTGCTCCTCGAGTCTATCCTGAGTTATTGAAAATAATTCTTCTAAATTTTTGATTTTCATAAATTCCTCCTAAAATTATTCCTTTTCTATCTCCATAATATCCTCCAGTTCACAATCTAGTGCTTTACATATCTTAAGCA
>CAYLXY010000342.1:0-2677 GCA_964387405.1 uncultured Clostridiaceae bacterium | reverse complement strand
ATAAAAACAAGGGGGAATAAACATGTCATTAAAATCAAAAATATTTATTGGCTTTACTATTTCTATACTGTTAATATTTTCAATTCTTTCTTATTATACTTTTAGTGAGACAACTAAAGTTATAATTGAAAGAGAAAAAGATATGTTAGAAGTACTTGGCCAATCTGTAAACATACAAATGTCAGAACAAGTAAACATTGCAGAAGTAGGTGCATTAACATTAGCAAACAATGTGGAGATACAAAGAAGCTTTGCAGAAAGAAATAGAGAAGAATTAGAAAAAATGTTAGTACCAGCATATGAAAGTATCTCTTCAAAAATTACACAAGCACATTTTCATTTACCTGATTCAACATCTTTTTTGAGACTTCAACAACCAGATAAGTTTGGAGACAGTTTAAAAGACTTTAGGTTTACGGTAAATGAGGCCAATTCTAAAAAGGAAGTAATAAGAGGCCTTGAAGAAGGTGTAGCAGGCTATGGGTTTAGAGCTGTAGTACCAATGTTTTACCAAGGCGAACACACGGGAAGTATAGAATATGGAAGTGATTTTGGAATAGGCTTTTTAACAAATTTAAAAGAAAATTATTTAGGGGAATATTTTATATATAGTTTAGACTCTGAATCTCATTCCAATCAAATAGCTTCCACTAGTGAAGATATTTGGCAAGTGGAAAATGATAGACATTTAGAAAAACTAAACAATGGTGAAACTATTTTTTTAACAACAGAAGATAATATGTGTAATGTTATGCTCATACCATTTAGAGATTATAATGATAATGTTAGGGGTTATCTCAAAATAACAAATGATAGGTCTGCTATAGTTCAAAACATCAATAGCATTAAAAGAAATGCTATTACCTTCACAGCCATATTATCCTTAATAGCACTTGGCTTAATTTATATATTCTTAAGTCATTCATTAAAGCCTATTAAAAGTTTAATAGCTTTAACTGAAAAGGTAGCTTCTGGTGATTTGACACAAAACATTACTGTTAATACAAAGGATGAAATAAGCCAACTTGCAAATTCATTTAATAAAACGACATCCAGACTGAGGGATATGATTTCACATACAGGAACAGCTTCGGAAGTAGTAGCAGCTACTAGCGAAGAGTTAGCCGCAGCATCTGAAGAAGTAACTGCCTCTGCAGATGAAGTTGCAAACACTATTATAGAAGTATCAAGAACTGCCCAAGACCAATATGATTCAATAGAAATATCTAGAGAAGTTATGAAGAGTATGGTTGAAAGTATTAAAAACGTTACTGCAAATATAGACGATATAAGTGTGTCATCTAGAAATACTTTAGACTCTGCAGAAGAAGGCATAGTATCCTCTAAAGATGCTGTAGAAAAGATTAACAGCTTAAAGATTTCTACAGAAAAGACAGCAGAGGAAATATTTAGACTTAATGAAAGTTCCAAGGAAATAGAAGAAATTGTAGACACTATAAGTGATATTGCAGAACAAACTAATTTGTTAGCTCTAAATGCTGCTATTGAAGCTGCAAGGGCTGGAGAAGCAGGACAAGGATTTTCTGTAGTGGCTGAGGAAGTTAGAAAATTGGCAGAACAATCAGCTGAGTCTTCTGGTCAAATTGCAGAACTTATATCAAATATTCAAAATGAAATAGATAGGACAGTAGAGGCAATGGAAACTAGCAACAAAGAAGTGGAATCTGGAGTAGAAAGTGTAACAAAATCTAGTAATAAACTATCAGATATACTAAATGAAATAAATGTAGTAGCAAATCGAATAGAAGAAGTTAACAATTTAACTTATGAAGTAAATTCTAATGCTGGAGAGGTTACAGAGAGTTTCAATCTTATGGCAGATTATTCACTTAAAATAGTAGAATCATCAAGTAATGTTGCAGCCAGTTCTGAGGAACAAACAGCAGCAACAGAAGAAATAGCAAGTGCATCAACAGATCTTGCAACAACAGCATCAGAATTAAGAGATGAAATTGCAGTATTTAATTATTAGTTAATCTTTTTTATTAGATAAGAAAATATTTAATAAAAACACACAAGATTATGATTTAAGTCCGATCTTTACTAAGTAACGAATGATATATTATAGAAAGAATAAAAAATGAGTTTAACAGATGATATCATCTGCTAAACTCATTTTTAAATATATAAATTTATTTTGAAAACCAAATTTTGATTTCTCTTTCTGCTGATTCAACTGAATCAGAAGCATGTATAATATTTTTTGTTAGAGAGTTTGCAAAATCTCCACGAATTGTACCCGGTGTTGCATTTTTAGGATCCTTATCTCCTACCATTAATCTTATTACTTCTATAACATTTTCACCTTCTACAACCATAGCCATTACAGGACCTTCTAATATGTAGTCTACTAGTTCCCCAAAAAAAGGTTTTTCCTTATGTTCTGCATAATGCTCTTCTACAAGAGATCTATCAGGTGACATTAAACTAGCTTCAATAATAGAATATCCTTTTCTTTCAAATCTACCTACAATTTCCCCTACTAATCCACGTTTAACCCCATCACTTTTAATCATTACAAATGATTTTTGCATATAAATTCCTCCTATTTAATATCAATACTAGTATTTTAAAAACTACAAACTACATAACCTTGTATAGTATATCAAATATTTAATAAGCTTGCAAAATAAAACTTTGTATACTTTTCATAAGC
>CAYLXY010000341.1:0-2697 GCA_964387405.1 uncultured Clostridiaceae bacterium | reverse complement strand
TAGTGGAATTTTAAGCTTGTATCCAAACCTATCACTTCAGAACCTTTGATTGAAAATAAATGTAAAGTACTGTAAAGTAAAGAATATGAGAAATATTCTATCATTAACAGCAAAAGAAGCTCGAGAATTCTTTTTAAAAGAAGAGAGCTATTTTAATTTCGACTTACCTCCATATTTTCAATTTAGTAAATTGTTAGAAAAAATATCAGAAAAACTGAATGATAAAGAATTATCTGATTTCTATAAAACAGGACATAAACCTCAGGATTATGAGAATATAAACTACAAACTTATTACAAATAAGGATGGGAAATATGCTTGGAGACCACTACAGCTAATTCACCCATTTTTCTATGTATCTCTAGTAAATAAAATTACCGAAGAAGAAAACTGGAAACACATTACAGATAGGTTTTTTTTATTAATAAAAAAGAGTCGTAGTATTGATTGTTCTAGTCTCCCTGTTATTTCTTCTTATTACAAAAAAGATAAAGCCAATCAAGTTACTTATTGGGTGGAAGAAGTTGAAAAGAAATCAATTATAAATAGCTTAGAATACGATTATTTATATCACACAGATATTGCTGAATGCTATAGTTCAATTTATACACATTCTATTGCTTGGGCTTTACACAACAAAGACATAGCTAAAAAAGAAAAAAGAAATAGAAAACTTATTGGGAACATAATTGATAATCAGATACAAGCAATGTCGTATGGTCAAACAAATGGAATCCCTCAAGGAAGTGTTCTTATGGATTTTATAGCAGAGATGGTCTTATGTTATGTAGATAGCTTGTTATCTGAAGAAATAAAACAATTTAAAAAAAAGGATTATACAATTATTCGTTATAGAGACGATTACAGAATTTTTGTAAATAACCCTCAAATTGGAGAGTGTATTATAAAAGAACTTACTGGAATTTTAAATGATTTTGGTATGAAGATAAATTCCATAAAAACAAAAATATCAGACAATGTAACTCACAGTTCTATAAAAGAAGATAAGCTATACTGGTTAGCAAATGAAGCCACGTTTAATAATTTACAGAAAGAGCTGTACAAGATTTCTTTCATAGCTAAAAAGTTTCCTAATTCAGGAACAGTTTCAAAGCTGTTAAAAAACTTATACGATAGAATTTCAGACTTATCAAAAAAGGACATAAAGTCAGATGTAACGGTTTTAATTAGTATTTTAGTAGATATTACTTATAAAAATCCAAGAACTTATCCAATCGTTTCAGCTATTTTAAGTAGACTTATTGACTTCTTACCAAAGAGAGACAGGATAAAAATGGTAAAGAAAATACTAAATAAATTCAAGAAAATTCCTAATACTGGAATTATGCAATTATGGTTACAGCGAGTCACTATAAAAATGGATGGGAAACTAGAATATTCGGAAAAACTTTGTAATAAAGTTTATGATAGTGGTGTTGTTATCTGGAATTCTGATTGGTTGGAAAATAATTTTACACAAGAGATTAATTCATATGATTTAATTGACAGAGAAAAACTTGAGAAAATTGGAGTTATTATTGAAAACGAAGAAGTCGAAATGTTTAGTAAGGGAGATTACGCTTCATAAAGGATATGACTATTCAAAAACTTGTCTCGAAAATTGAAGTGGTCTATGATTTGTTACACAAATTACCGCTTGATTTAGATTTTTACGAAAAATATCACGAATATAAACTATTAGCTCTTAAATTACAGAATATCTCTAAAATAGATAAGAAATCAACCATTAATGATAAAAGCGATTCTTTCGAATCTTTTATGTTTGATTCCTTGTATGGTTATGTGCATTTTAAAATATTTCCATTACTTAATCTTATAGATGAAAATAAGGAAGTATTATTTTCAGAATTTCCTGATGAAAATCTTTTTAAGGAAGTTAAATATAGTTTTCTAAAATTAGGGAAAATGGAAGATGATACAAGATATGAATACTGGCTCTCTAAAACAAATGATACTTTCAATAAGTTTCTAGATAATATTGAAACAACAAAAAAAGGTAATGATTTGTTTATTAAGACAAATATTATGAATACTATTCCTGAAATACATAATTTATATAAGCATATTCAAAAAGATAAGAAGAGTAAAATGGCATATTTAGAAAGAATTGAAGAGAACGATACTTTTGGACTTGTTAAGAAAATTAAAGAATTAGGACTGGAGAAAAAGATAGATTTTACAGTATCCCTTAAAGATAAAGGTAACACTGATTATATTGGTTTTTATGATAGAAATAAGCTTACAAAAGAAGAAATGCTAGAACCTGTTAATCTCTTTCAGAATCTTATAAAAACACACTTTGAAGATGGAGAAAAAAATATTGAGAAAAATAATACTGTTTATTTTAACAATGAGTCTTCAAAAATTATCTGCAACGGATACGAAGTAAAAATAACGAAAGGTAAGGATATTTATTATGCAATCAAGTATCTATTTGAAAGAGAAGATACTTATGAAGAATGTTTTTATGATGAAATTAGAGATGATTCTGAATTAAATGACGGCAAGATAAGGACTGACAAAAATATTTATGACGCATTAATGCAATTCAACAAAAGACTTATAAATAAAGGAATTAAAGACCTTTTTATTATTAATTTTCACTCAATAAAGATAAGAAATAAATACAAGATAGTTACACTATAAAACACTATAAGTAAAACAAAATAAAGCATT
>CAYLXY010000340.1:0-2708 GCA_964387405.1 uncultured Clostridiaceae bacterium | reverse complement strand
CTCATAAACCCACTAACTACATTAGTGTTTTCTTTCGCTAATTTTACACCTTCATTTACAGCCTTATTCAAAACTTTTACATCAATATCCTCTATATCTCCAAGCATAGCTTTAAGGTCTTTCCTATACTTATCAATATAAGCTTTATTTCTTCTGTAATTACTACTCATGCTGTATCATCTCGCCTAACTTCAAATTCCTGATGATAAGTGTAAGGGAATCCTTCGCCTACTGATAACTCTATCTGCTTTCCATTTCTTTGAGTTACAACGATTCTATCCCCTTCTATCAAATCAGTATCTATACTACAAAATAGATTGTGTGAATTTGATAGGGTAGGTACTCCTTCCCCCACATCTACAAGATTACCTTTACTGTAATGGCACTTAACACCTTCGTGTATAAGCTGTTCTTTTACCCTAGTAAATCCATCTTCGACAACTTCAACAAATCTGTAGATATCCATTGTATCTTTCCACATTACTTCAAGAGGATTCAATTTCTCAACCTCCTAAAAGCTTGTAATGCCTTCTTGTCATCTTTGTTTAAATCATACACACTCTCTATAGATGATTTATTACTAACATAGGTTATTGAAGTATCACCTTCACTTATAGAACTAATCTCTTTATCGCCTGATTCAGCTTTACTTTCAAATTCAATTATAGATTTAACTTTCTTCCTGATATAGATTTCCATTTCAATGGGTATTTCTTTTACATTACAATAATTCATGGCATCTTGAATCACATCTGAAATAATTAGATCCAATGTTTCGTCTGTTATTTCCAAGTTTTCTTTTACTAAATCAAGCATTTCTTGTTTGGTCACTATATCAACTCCTTAATAAAGGGAGCTGATATTACTCAGCACCCTCTAATAGTTTTACTAAATCTTCTCTTTTTGATTTAGGATCATACTCAATACCTTTTTCATCAAGTAACTCTTTAATTTCAACTACCTTTAAACCTTTTAACTCCTTAACTTCTTCTGTTTCAATTTCTTTAAGCCTTTTGATTTCTTTCTCTCTTCTCATTCTTTGAAATGCTGTGGCGCTCACTAATTAACACCTCTCTTTAAGCTACGAGCGTATCTACTGATGTTTTAGCTGCTATAGTTACGCCCATTATGGTTTTTTGTGTTGTAGTTAATGTACAAGTGTCAGCTGCAGCCCATTCTCCTGTATATTCTATGTCTATACTACCTACACCTTCAATTAGTGTAACCTTAGTAGCTTCTTCTGAAATAGCTGCTACTCCACTTCCTGCAGTTGTTTCAGCTACAGATATAGAAATATCACCATTAAACCATGAATGAATATTACCAGCAGTATCTTTAAGTTTAAATACTACAATTCTTATGAACTTTCCTTCATCACCAGCTATAGCTGCATTAACTTTTGTTGCTGAAGAGCCTAAAGTAGATGGGGTTACCACAAGATTTATATCTCCAGACATAGCATTTTCTACTGTTCGCATATATTCAAAAAAGTCTCTGCTAGCATAGGTGTGATCATTAAATACATCAATTTTTGACATACTCTAATCCTCCTTCCTATATTTTATGCTTAAACTGAACTATACGAATATTTTTATTTTCATAAACTCTATTCCAGTTAGTAGTATCCGCAAGCTCTGCATTAGTAGGTGAAGTACCTGCTACAGATAAATTAGTGAAAGCGATTCCTCTTGGATGTAAAATAAAATGCCTACGATTAATTAAGATATCGTCTCCTGCTAAACTATCTCTATCAGTTTCTGTTGGAACAGGAGCAGCTCCTTCGCCTCTACCTATTGCACCTTCTCCAAATAGATAAGTTGTATAAACTCCCTCAACTACTGGACAACCATCATCCACTATAACTCTCTTATTCATATATCTTGGGAAATCAATAACTCCTTGTGAATTAGGAATATATTCAATAAGATTTTGTTTTTCTAGCGCAGCAAAAACTAAAGAGTGCATTGCTACTGCAGTTAATCTATCAGCGGCATCTCCTAGTTTAGTTTTAGCATCTATAAAAGATGTACCACTAACTTTAGCATCTGCTCCACTATTACCTGTTAAGGCAGATATGTCATGAACATTCCCTGTAGCGTTAGCAGCTCCTAAAGCACCTGATAAAATCTTAAACAATGTCTTTTGTTCCATTCTTGCCCAATAAGTCGCCACTAAATCTCCTATAGCTCTCATTGGGTCATCTCCTGACAAGGCTTTAGCTAAGTCGTTAACTGACCAAGCTTTACCTCTCATTAAAAGAGCGGCAACGTCTTGACCTGCAGTAATCTTTTCAGGATCTAGTGCCCCACTGTCTGATAAAACCTCATCATCACCTGCTAAATCGTTCCAATAAGGCATATTAATTAATTTTCCACCAGCTGTCGCCAACCTATCTAATTCTGGATTTGCTACTACTATTCCACTTTGCACTAGTGCTGATAATTCAGCTGTTCTTTGAATAACATAAGGATTAAACACCTCTGGTACTATTATGTCTGCTATTTTTGTTTTACCCATTATAATTTACCACCTTTCTTTTTTTAAATTTTTGCTTTTAGTTGTTGTGCAAGTTCTGGATTTTCTTTTAATATCCTAGCTTGCTCTGTAAGGTTGAAATGTTCTTTGCTCCAAGGGTTTTTTATACCTGGAGGAGTTCCACCAGTATGATTAGGTTCTTTACCTTTTACAACTGGAACAAATAAATCTTT
>CAYLXY010000339.1:0-2712 GCA_964387405.1 uncultured Clostridiaceae bacterium | reverse complement strand
TCTAATTCCAGTTTCTTTATTAACAACTTCTTTTAATAATATTTTTGTATCAATAGCACATTCTGAACATATACTAGTGTCCATATAATTACTTACAGAAATACCATTTCGCTTTATTAAAAGATTTTTGCACTTAGGACAATATGTAGAATTATCTACACTTCCCATATTTCCTAAATATACATAATTTAAATATTTTTTTGCAATATCTCTACTGTCTATCATCACTTCTAACTTTGTAGCTGGACGATCCATTTTATAGCTTGGAAAATACCTAGATAGATGCAAGGGGATATTTCTATCTATATTACCTAAAAAAGACGCTATTTGATCTACTTCTTCTTTTGAATCATTTAAACCATTTACTAACAGAGTAGTTACCTCTACATGACAATTTTCACTAGCTCTTTTAATAGTTTGTAAAATTGGTTCTAATTGTCCTCCACATACTTTTTTATAATAACTTTCTTGAAAAGATTTTAAGTCTATATTCATAGCATCTACATAAGGTAGGAGTTTTAATAAAGGCTCAGATTCAATATATCCGTTAGTAATAAGAACTATATTCATATTTGGATTCTTTTCCTTAAGCTCTTTTGATGTGTCATATATATACTCATACCAAATAGAAGGTTCATTATAGGTAAAGGCTATACCTAGATTATTATCCACACTTAAGGATTTTTCTATTAGATTACTTGGTGATATGTACTGGCTTTTTGCCTTATATTGGGCTATTGCATAGTTTTGACAAAAATCACAGGAAAAATTACAACCAAAAGTACCTACAGATAATATGTTTTTTCCTGGTTTAAAATGAAAAAGGGGTTTTTTCTCTATAGGATCAACAGCCATTGCTGTTATTTCCCCATAATTTATTGTTTTTAGAGTATTATCCTTGTTTGTTCTAACAGAACATAGTCCAAATTCATCCTTATCTATAATACAATGGTGGGGACATAATAAGCATCTTATTTTATCTTCGTGTTTTTGAAAAAACAATGCATCTTTTAACAAAAAATCACCTACTTTTTAATATATTAACTGCTATCTATATCTTATAACTTCAAATTTTTCAATAGTATATTTTTCATTAGGAGATATGCCTCCTTTTTGAAGAGCTATATTAACTTGCTCCTCTACTGTATCTACTCCCTCTAAGTCAGGAAGTAATAATCCTAATTTAGATCCACTTTTAACTATTATTCCATATTTTTTAGGATCAAGTTCTTCTATTGTAGCTTCTTCTGCTTCTGTAAGCACGTCTACAGAAAAATCTATTTCATATAATTCTTCTATATCTACAGGCATAAACCTAGTGTCATGCAAGCCAGCTGCTACAGCATTTTTTATAATCTCCTTGCTTAGATTTTCCGTAGTTGGCATAAAAGTACCTATACATCCTCTTAAGATACCTTCTTTTTTCAATGTTACAAAAACCCCTCTTTTAGATTTTTTCATTTCATCTGTTACATAAGAAGGTACTTCCATAAATTCTTTGTTAAGTAAATAGTGAATTAAACTTTCACGGGCAAGTCTTACATGAAGATCTGCATTTTTTATTTTTTCCTTGGCTTTTTTCCCTCTTTCTTCTAATAATTTATCATAGATACTTTCATCACTTTTTTCTAACAGAAAATCCATAACAGCATATCCTACACCAAAAGTTCCTTCATAGGATAAAAGATTTCCTTTAATTTTATGTCCATCCATTGCACCTAGCATAATGTAATAGGATCTAAGCCCACATTCTGCTGCTTCTGCTACAGTAGTAGCGTCCATATTAAAGACCCCTAATACATCTCCATCCTTAAGAAGAGATACTATTTCCTGATCAAATTTTTCTCCATAAGAATTATATCCGTAGGGCCCATCTTCTGATAATCTATGTGATAAGTCTGAACTTGCTATAAGTACTGGATTTGAATTGCTATCTTCTACAGCTTTTTTAATAGTCATACCAAATTTATAAAGTTGAATTTTAGATAGCATTCCATAAGTTATATGAACTATATTATAATTTGAAAGCTTTTTATCTATAAAGTACAAAGGCACCATAGTACCATGATCTAGTTCATATTGAATATTATATTTTTTAGCCAGATCTTCTGTTATTCTTACAAGTGGAATATTATCTTTTTCTGCCTCTTTACTTATTTTATTGACTAAATCCATATTTATATTTAAATTTAATTTAACATTAGGAGCATTAAATCTAGTTAAGTCGCCATATATAGTTTTTTCAGCAGAAATTGAAACTGCATCATTAAACAAGGGTCCATGTGGTGTAATTATTATTATTGTATCTGGTTTAATACTTGCTATTTCTTCTGCTACTTTATTACAAGCATCATATGTTTCTTGAATTTTCTTTTCTTCTCCTCTTCCTACCTCAGGAATTATTATTGGTGGATGAGGCATTGTGTAAAATTTAGATATTTTTCCCATATTAATCACCCTTATATGTTTTTTGTTTGAAAATTAATAAATTTTAGTTTATTAATTACTAGTTCTAATAAATTTGATAATTTTCGCATTATTTCATAGTTTATAGAGGCATTATACTTTTATATATTCGACATTAATTAGTCAACTTCCTTCTTTTTTATAGGACAAGGAGGTAATATAAGAAAACAATCCTATATTGTTCTATATTCCCAAGTAATCAATTTAGATAAACAAAGGCTTGAAAACATTATTAACTTCAATGTT
>CAYLXY010000338.1:0-2713 GCA_964387405.1 uncultured Clostridiaceae bacterium | reverse complement strand
TAAAGGAAATTCTTTACTAATAGATTTAGTATCTAAAAAATTAAATATAACTACACTCAATATAAATATTACAAGCGCCGGCATATCAATATAAGTATCTGAATCAAAGTTAAATAAATTTACAATTATTTCCCCAAGTAATATTGCTAATACTCCAAATAAACCTCCAATTAAAATACTTCCTGTCGCTAAAAATGCATATGCAGCACTAATAGCAATGTGATGAGTTACAGGAACCTCAATCTGATACAAGAGTACTAAAGTTACTGCACCTATCCCATACCCTATAACTGCTGAATTTGTAATTAATGTTCCATAGGAAGAAATTAAACCTACAGAAAGTCCTAATAACAAACTATATGGTAGTGTCGAAGTGTCTGGTAATATCTTTGGATTTTTAGATTTGCCAAAAAAACCAGAAAATCCCAACTCACCAAATATCAATCTAGCACCCATATTTGAGATGAATACAGTTAATGCTATAGTATCCATTTGAATATTACTCATTACTAGTAACTCATTAATAAAAAAACTAAGTACTCCAAATATACCCCCAACTAATAACACATCGGCTCTTTTGAATTTATTTAAAGCTGTGAGAAGATCCTTGCTTCCATCCAGTAGACCTTTTCTACCAGCATATGCTGCTGCTGCCACTGCTGAAGCAAATGATATGTGTGGTCCAAAATATGGACCAAATGCAATGACATTTAAAAAATCATTATTTCCTGTCATTGTTCCTATAACACCCACTAAAACAACAAATCCACACATAACAAAAGCCCCTATAACGCCTAATGATGCTCCAAATAGCCCACCACCAAATGAAGCTAAAATCAAATTTATACTCATCATCTAATCGCCTCTTTTTTATGGATATTTTTTTTAAGGCCTGTCAAATTCAATTTTAACAGGCCTTAAAATTTACAGGTATTTAATCTACTTTAAGCAATTACATATATTACATAGCGTTTTTAAATAGTTGAATTATATCTTCTTTAGTTCCCTTAACTGGGTTGCTTCCTGCATTACCATCTAATAAAGCAAATTTTGCCATTTCATCTAAGCTTTCTTCTTTTATTCCCATCTCAGCTAATCCACTAGGAATTCCAACATCTTTAGATAATGTTTCTATTGCAACAATAGCTCTTTCTGCAGCTTCATGTTCTGATAATCCTGTAATGTCTTCTCCTAAGAATTCTGCTATGTCAGCAAATTTTGGTAGGTTAGACATTAAGTTATAACGCTCAACATGAGGAAGTAATATTGCATTTGCCACACCATGAGGCATATCATAGAATCCACCTAATTGATGAGCCATAGCATGAACATAGCCTAAGTTACCATTGTTGAATGCCATACCAGCCATCAAAGAAGCGTACGCCATGTTCTCACGTGCTTCAAGATCTTTTCCATTAGCAACTGCTCTTCTTAAATATTTATTTATTAACTTCATAGATTGTATAGCAACCGCATCAGTTACTGGATTTGCATCAGCTGATACGTAAGCTTCAAGAGCATGAGTTAATGCATCCATTCCTGTTGCTGCTGTTAATCCCTTAGGCTTTCCTACCATAAGATCTGAGTCATTTATAGATATCGTTGGTGTGTTTTTACTACTTACTACAACAAATTTTACGTTTTCTTTCGTATTCGTTATAACACAGTGCCTAGTTACTTCACTAGCAGTTCCAGCAGTTGTATTTACGCATACTACTGGAGGACCATCTTTTGTAAGTGTTTCAATTCCTGCATAGTCATAAATTTCTCCAGGATGTACCGCCATGATGCCTATTCCTTTACCACAGTCATGAGAACTACCGCCACCTATTGTAAGTATAAGGTCGCAACCCTCATCTTTGTAAACCTTTAATCCATCAACAACATTTGTGTCTTTTGGATTTGGTTCAGCTCCAGGCCATACAAAAAAGTCTACGCCCGCTTCTTTAAGTAATCCTGTTACGATTTCAACAGTACCTGTTTTCATCATGCCTGGGTCTGTAACTACAAGAGCTTTTTTAGCTCCAAGCATTTTACATCTCTCACCTACTACCTTTACAGCTCCTGGCCCCATAAAATTTACTGCTGGCATTAAAAAATCATACATAATCATTTCCTCCTTTGGTATTTTGATTTTTTATTATTCTAACAAACTGCAAAATTCTACAATTTGTACGGACCTAAGTTATAAGAAGTTAAGCATCTAGATCATCTCTCTTCAATTACGTATTGCAATAAACATTGCAAAATTTAAATACTCACAATTAAGCAATCTAATAAAATCTATATATGTCTATTTTATATACATTATAATTTACATACCTAATAATTCCATAATATACACATGATCTGCTAGTGTCAATAGCTTTAATTTTTTAGAACCCATTACAATTCCTACTACAAATCTTCCTACGGTGCTATCTTCATCATTCATAATCGCTGCCATCATAATATAGATTTTCTCCTCCAGGCCCTATTGCTAAGACTTTAGATTCTTTTTCATGCCTCTCTTCAAGTTCTTCGTATAAAGCTTCTGTTTTTATTGTCTCATCTTGATGTATTATGCAAGACTAATGCCAACTTTAATATATGTAAGAAGTTGGCATTTAACTCACTTCTACAATCTTTATTTTTTGTAAATAATACTATTATATATTATGTCCCAGTTCTGAACAATATCAGCGTTCTATTTTGGATCTTTTGTTCTGTTTTA
>CAYLXY010000337.1:0-2717 GCA_964387405.1 uncultured Clostridiaceae bacterium | reverse complement strand
ATGTATATCAATTATCAATTTAAATTATTATTAAATAAAGATTAATCTTTTATTCAATAATAATGGAAGAAGGTTACATGAAGTCGAGATAAGTTTGTTAAGGAAGTTTTGGTGGAGGTATATTTTTACTAAGCCAAAACTTTACTCTGTAAATATTTTATATTTTTGATTTTAATTATGCTCATTGTTAGATATAACATAAGTAATAAGAAAGATGTATAAATCAAACTATGGCTGTAATCGACTTTAAATAGAGTGGTATTAAACGATAATGTAATAAAAGCGCTAGGGGGGCATAAAATGTTATATGTTAAAAAAGAAATAGTTCATAATTTTACAAAATCTGTTTTTTTAAAAATGGATTTAAGCGAGGATGATGCAAATCAGGCAGCAGAAGTAGTTGTTCAATCAGAATATAGTGGTGTTCAATCTCATGGTTTAGCACGGTTACAAATGTATGTTAACAGGTTACAACAGGGTATGGTAAATAAAAACCCAAACATTACACAAAGAAATAGCTCGGAATACTTAATTGCATTAGATGGAGATAATGGGTCAGGATTAGTTGTTGGTCCAAAAGCTGTAAATATTTGTATTGAAAAGGCAAAGAAATATGGAATTGCAGCTGTAGCCATTAATAATAGTAACCATTACGGAGTTGGAAATTATTATGGATGGAAGTTTGCTGAGGCTGGTCTTATTGGAATCATGATGACAAGTACAACACCAGTTGCAGCTCCTTTTGGAGGAAAAGAAGTAATTATTGGCTCAAACCCACTAACTGTTGCAATTCCAGCTGGAGAAAGATATCCAGTAGTTTTAGATATGGCTACTAGTGCTACTGCATATGGACAAATTCAAGCTGCTTTTAATAAGGGTGCTAAAATTCCACTTGACTGGGCATTAGATAAGGATGGTAATCCTACAGACGATCCTGCTGCTGCACTGATAGGCTCAATTAAGCCTATGTCTGGGCATAAGGGTTATGGTTTAGCTTTTATTATAGACATTTTCTCTGCCGTTTTATCTCAAGCAGCATATGGTAAAGATATCGGTAGCCTAAGTGATCCAGGCAATCCTAGGATAGAAAAAATAGGGCACTTTATGATGGCTATAGATCCGTCAAAATTCCTACCAATGGAAGCTTTCAGAAAAGGTGTAGATGGATATATCGATACAATTAAAAACAGTGAGAAGTTGGATGGAGTAAAAGAAATCTTTGCACCTGGAGAGATAGAATTTTTAAATGCCAAGGATAGAGAAGAAAAAGGAATTCCAATACAAGAAGAGATGGAAATACCTCTATTAAATCTTGCAAGAGAGTTGAACTTGGCTTCAAACGAAGATACCATTGAAAGTTTATTTAAAAAATTCAAATAATTAAACTTATGAAAATAATATAAGGATTATTTCAATTGTTATGAAGCATCTTTTTTATTAAAACAATAAATAAGAAAGATATTTAACGGAATCTTTAAATTGAGGAGGGAATATAATGAAGATTTTAGCATACGCAGTACGACCAGACGAAATGACTGCATTTAAAGAATTTTCAAAGAAACTTGGTCATGAAGTTACTACAATACCTGAAGTTTTTAGCCCAGAATCAGCCCCTATGGCAGAAGGATATGATGGTATTAGTATTGTAGGAAATTGCATTGCTAACAAAGAGGCGCTAAAAATCATATCTTCTTTTGGTATTAAATATATGGCTTCTAGAACAGCAGGTTATGACAATATTGATTTAAAAGCTTGCAGGGAACTAGGTGTCAAGCCTACAAATGTACCTGCTTATTCACCAAACTCTGTATCTGAGTTTACAGTTGGATTGGCTTTAAACCTAACTAGAAAGATAAGTTTTGGGATAAGAAGAGCAAAAATCCAAAATTTTGGATTAAGTGGACTTATCGGAATAGAAGTAAGAAACTTAACAGTAGGTGTTATTGGAACAGGTAGAATAGGTTTCAATGTAATTAAAGCTTTCTCTGGATTTGGTTGCAAAATAATAGCGCATGATATATATGAAAATGATGAAGTCAGGAAATATGCGGAATACAAAACTGCAGAAGAATTATATGCTGAAGCAGATATTATAACATTACACACACCACTATTTGATGAAAATTATCATATGATAAATGATGGGGCCATCTCTAAGATGAAGGATGGAGTAATAATAATAAATGCTGCACGAGGTGGTTTGGTTGATGCGGAAGCTTTAATAAGAGGATTAAAATCTGGCAAAATCAGAGGAGCTGCAATAGACACTTATGAAAAGGAAGGCGGGATTTTCCATAGGGACCATACAAACGATATATTGCAGGATGAAGTATTAGCTCAATTATTACAATTTCCTAATGTAATAATAACACCTCATATTGCATTTTATACTGATGAAGCAGTTTCAAATATGGTAGAAATTGCATTATCGAATTTAAAGGATTTTGAGTTAACTGGAAAAGCTAAAAATGAGCTAGTAGGGTAGTGTGCATAGGAGCATCCATTAATTATTGACTAATCTTTTTATGATATTCATTACAAATAAAGAGCTTGAGTACCTTGGATTAAAAGGATTCTCAAGCTCTTTATTAATTATTTAGTTGGTCAGTCAGCTAAATGAAGATAGAGTGGAATTATAACTGAAGATACACTAATCTTAAAGCCTAAATTCCCGGTTTTTTTATAGTCTACATGTTTCTTGATAAAATTCTCTCCTT
>CAYLXY010000336.1:1015-2718 GCA_964387405.1 uncultured Clostridiaceae bacterium | reverse complement strand
TATTCCTAGGTTGTCCTTGGAGGGCAGTCCTTCGTCTTGCCGGTGGTGACCTTAATGCTATTCTAGGCCTACTTGGCCTTAGTGCAGGTATATGGATTGGGACAAGATTTCTTAAGGCTGGTTATAACTTAGGACCTACGAACAAGACACATGCAGCAGCAGGCTGGATATTTCCAGTAGCTATGGCTGGCTTATTAGTAATAATGCTTCTTAATCCAAAGATATCAGGTGAGGCAAAAAGTGGTGTTCTATTTTACAGTGTTGAAGGTCCAGGTTCTATGCACGCACCCCTAATTATATCTTTAGCCATAGGCCTTGGAATAGGTTTTCTAGCACAAAGAAGCCGTTTTTGTACTATGGGGGCTATTCGAGATCTAATCTTATTTAAACAAACCCATCTCTTTACAGGACTTGTAAGCCTTACTCTTGCAGCTTTTGTTGTAAATATAATTTTAAAACAATTCAATCTAGGTTTTGCTGGTCAACCTATAGCACATACTATGCATTTTTGGAACTTTGCTGGTATGGCTCTAGCAGGTCTTGCCTTTTCCCTTGCTGGGGGCTGCCCTGGACGCCAACTATTTTTATCTGGTGAAGGTGATGGGGATGCAGCTATATTTGTCTTAGGCATGATGGTAGGAGCAGGCTTTGCCCATAACTTTGGACTAGCTAGCTCTGCTGAAGGGGCTACATCTGGTGGAATAATTGCCCTTGTTGTAGGCTTTATAGTCTGCCTATTAATTGGATTTACCATGAGGGAAAAAATTCAAGCGAGAAAAAGTGTAAAACAATATGGTTAAGGGGGAGAGAAAATATGGATAAGATTATTGATGCTAGGGGACTTTCTTGTCCCCAGCCTGTTATACTAACTTTAAATAAGATAAAAGAAGTAAAAAAAGGTGAGATAATAATTGTTGTAGATACAGATACAGCAAAAGAAAATGTAGATAGGGCTGCCAAAAACCAAGGTTGGAAGGTTGCCCAAGTTGAGCCAGAAGATTATGGCTACAGGATTACCATACGAAAGGAAAACTAGAATGCTTAGAATATTTAAGGCAAGAAGACAAAAAACTAAACCAAACCTAGATGAGGACAGGGGAATATTAGTTTTTGAGAGTACATCTGAGGTTATCAAGGCTGAAAAGGTATTAAATGAAGAGGGCTGGGAAATAAACGTAATGGGACCTCCTCCAGAGATCCGTACTGGCTGTGACCTTGTTATAGTCTTTCCCCTGATAGAAGAACTATCTATCGTGAGAAAACTTTCAGAATTTGACATTAGTCCGACCCAAATTGTTCCAGTTACTAGTACCCTGCTTGAACCAGTTGACCTACTCCATGAAAAAAGATATGGCCAGTATCTTATGGTAAGGGCTGCAAATATGAAAATCACCGTAGATACAGATACAAATTTGATTGTAAACATTTCTGGTGGTGGCTGTCCTGATGTTCCTTATTTGGCAGAGCAGATGGTAAATAAAACCTTGGATGATGCTCCCCTTCCAAAGGATATAGGCTACACCCTCTGTGCTTACGCCCTGCAAATCGCCTATGAAAGGATGGTGGAAAGATGTTTGCCATAGTTGGTACAGTTCCTGCCAAGGATTTCCCACTAGTTTGCGATACAGTCACCCTCAATGGAGACGAAATTGTATTTGGTAACAGACGTGTTGCTGTTAATAGGGGGACACCTGCCATGATTG
>CAYLXY010000336.1:0-1005 GCA_964387405.1 uncultured Clostridiaceae bacterium | reverse complement strand
CAGCAGCAGTAAAGGCCCTTGAACACATGAATAAACCCAACCCTTTTTGCTATTTGATAGGGGATATAGGTGATGGAGAAGGATGTAAGCACCTTTATAGGCATTTAATAAACCATCTTCCTGATAGTTCCTTTAAGACTTTAGCCTTCCATTATTTTCAGCCTATTTTAAGTCTTTTTAAAAGGATGATGGGGGCAATTGACACTATGCCAACTAGGCCATACCTGATAGCTGACGCGGGAATTATGTATGTTGCCAAAATGGCTGGTGAAGCCTCTGCCTTTGACCTATTCACACCAGATGCTGGCGAGCTTGCATACTTGGCTGACGAAAAAGCTCCCCACCCCTTTTATACACGGGGATTTATTCTGCAAGATGATAATCTTGTGCCAGACCTCATTACAAGGGCCTACCAGTACAAGAATGCCTCCACCCACCTTTTGGTGAAGGGGGCCACAGACTTTGTTGCCAACAGGGAGGGGATAATCGCAACAATCGACAGCCCTAGTGTAGAGACCCTAGAACCGATAGGTGGTACTGGCGATACCCTGACAGGGGTAGTTTCTGCCCTTATTGCAGCAGGCATGGATGTAGAATCTGCCTGCACTAGGGCGGCCAAGGTCAATAGGTTAGCTGGCCTATATGCTGACCCAAGCCCAGCAACCCAGGTGTATGAAATTATCGAGCAAATTCCACGTGCCCTTAAGGAAGTATTTAAAGATTAAAAAAGCTCATTAAAAATTCCAATATAAAATTTACCTAAAACATAAGGACTTTCAAAGACCAGCATTTGTAACAAATACTGAATCTTGAAAGTCCTTCTCCTTACATTTTATACTTTTGTACTAGGGTTTCTAATTCTTTAGCCCTTATTTTTGATCTTTTTAGAAAATTAAATATAGCTTTTATACTTTTTGTATCTTCTACCATCTACTAGCTTAATAATTTTGGATCCTTCTTTATAATTTACAGGCTATATAGGAATATGCTATAAGGCCATCTTCT
>CAYLXY010000335.1:0-2731 GCA_964387405.1 uncultured Clostridiaceae bacterium | reverse complement strand
GATGCGTATTCTTATCTTGTTATTTTCTCCAGGTAAGTATATTCTAAAGATTGATCTTGATTTTCAGAAGTTATTGTATTTATCATATATTTTTATTCCCTTCTGTATATTATATATTATACTTTAAAAATTTATTATGCTACTTAATAATATGTACTTTATTTATACCTTTTATTAATTTGATATAGTTTCATTTTCTTTTGTTTTTAGTCCAAACAAAGCAAATATATTAACTATGGACATAAAACCTAAAAGTACAAATCCTACAAAAAATTTGCCTGATGTTATATCAAGAATCCAACCAAATGTTGCTGGACCTATTGTTGTACCTACATTTGAAGCTATTGTCAATATTCCTAAACCCATTCCAACATGATATGGTTCTACTATTCTAGGTAAATAGGAAAATACAAAGACTGGAAATGGAGAAATACCTATCCCTAAAGCAACTGCCCAGAAAGGTATCATTGTAGATGATTTACCTATTAAGATAAAGGATATTGCTACAATTGCACTTCCAATTATTAATACTTCTTTTTCTCTGCCTAACTTATCGAAAATTATACCTACTATAGGACTCATAAATATTGGCATTAACATCAGAAAACTTGCTAATAAGCCTGATCTTTGAATAGATATTCCAACAGATTGAAAATATTGAGGACCAAAAGTAATATAGGCTAAAAGTTGAAGATTAGTTATTATCCAAATAACACTAAGTATCCAAAGTCCTATATTCATCTTAAATTTTGCCTGTACTTTCCCTTCTGAACCATGAGAGCCTTCTCTTTCCTTTTCTTTAGGTATAAAAAGGCCAAAAAATACAATCATTAAAACTAGTCCCACAAAACCAGCAATACCTAAGATTATTGTCCTCCAGTTAATTACTTGTCCTAGTATTCCAAATAAATTTGCTGATAAAACAGTACCTAAGGGTACAGCTATATTAAATATTCCCATTGCAATTCCTATATTTTTATTATCAAAAAACATAGTTACTAAAAATGGCCCTAAAACCACCATTATTGTGGCTCCCGTTCCTATAACTAATCTCCATATCAATAAAGATGTATAGGTTTTTGATAAGGAAAAGGCTATTAAACCCAGAATCATAGTTAGTAAGCCTACGATAATTACACTTTTAGGATTGATTTTTTTAACCATTTGAGCTATTAAAAATGAAATTAAAATTCCTGGAATAGCATATACACCCATCAATGTACCTGCTTGTGAATTAGTAAAGGGTATATCCTTTGTGATATAAGTAAAGATTGGGGGTAATACCTGTAAGCTTATAGCAAATGTTAACATTAGTAAAAATGATATAGTTAAAACTATCCACTTGTAAGATTCTTTTTCTTTTAAAACTTTTGTCATATTTTTTCCCTCCATTTTTATATTATTCTATAAAAACTCTATATAGTTCTGTAGAATATTTTAATGTTTTTATGGCTGATAAATTGAAGCTTGATTTTTTCCTAGACTTTTAGAATTATATAAGGCTAAGTCAGCACGTTTTATTGCCATATCATAATCTTTATCTGAATTTTCAAAATAAGAAATACCTATAGAAATAGTAACTCTATACTTTTGATCCCCACTAACATTTTCAATTTTTGATACCTCTTTGAGCAATTTGTTGGAAAACACAATAACATTGTTCTCTTTTAAATTATCACAAACTAATAAAAACTCCTCTCCTCCCCATCTATATAAATTATCTGTAGATCGAATACTACTTTTTAAGGTTCCTACAATATTTTTTAAAACTATATCTCCTTCATCATGTCCGTAAGTATCATTTATTTTTTTAAAATCATCTATATCTATAAGAATTATTGCAGGACTTAGACCAGTTGTTTTGAATTTTTCAAATTTTAACTTTAAATCAGATACAGCCGCTCGTCTATTATATGCATTTGTCAAAGGATCAATAAGCAACTCTTTTTTCAATTGCTTGTTGGCATTTTTATCATACCATCTTTCTAATATGCTATAGAATAGCAAGCTTATAATAAATACAAAGACTAAGATCAATAGTAAATATAAAATCATTCTTCTAATAATAAGACTACTATCTTCAGTTGTTATATCAACATAATTTTGTATATCATCTAAATGAACTCCCATAGCAACAATCCAGTCATATTCTTTGTAGAGTTTTGCATAAGTTATTTTTTCTGAAATAATATCACTGTTTTTCTCTTTAAAAAAATAATTAAAAAATATTTCTCCATCTTTTTTTACACCTTCAAGTTCTGTTAAATATGGATAGTTTCCTTTAATATCTCTTGTGTTTGTAGATAAATACATGCTTTCAGTGTTTATTAAATTAGGATGTACTAGCCTAATGGCGTAGTTATCTCCTCCTTTGTAATTCACAACCTTATTTATCCATATGTAAGAGTTGTTTTGAAACTTTAAACTATGAATTTCATCAGCAATTTCTTTTTCTATAATTGAATCAATAAAATTATTGCTTATACCAAAAAAGACCTGATACCTACCATAAGTATTCTGCTTGTATAGCCAAAGTTCTCTTGATATAAGATTTATTTCCCTGAAAAAATCATTGGTTTTATCTAAATTAAGACTATTTCTATGACAGACAAGCTCATTAGCTTCCCTGTCCCATATGTAAAGTAAAAAAGCATCTTTATTATTTTCTTTATTAAAATGTTTAATAGTCAAGTCTAAAAATTCATCTGCTGACAAACGATAATAATCATCA
>CAYLXY010000334.1:0-2762 GCA_964387405.1 uncultured Clostridiaceae bacterium | reverse complement strand
AAAATTTGTAAAGAGTTTTATTCTATTAAAAATAAACTATTAAAAGAATACAATTTAAATGAATATTCACTTCATAAAGATATTAAAACTATGCAACATAAATTTAAGAAAAATATAGATTCTTTCACAGCTCAAAAATTAGCAAGTAGATTATGGATAGCATTTGAAGACTTATTTTATGGAAACGGAGAAAAAGTACATTTTAAATCATATAATCAAGGTTTATTTAGTCTTGAAGGTAAATCAAACAAAACAGGAATAAGGTACAATTTGAAAAATAATACTTTAGAATGGAATAAATTAATTATACCTGTAAAGCTTAATAAAAAGAATAATTATGAAATAGATTCGTTGAAAAATGAAATCAAGTATTGTAGAATTAAAAGAATATTTGTTAAAAATAAATATAAATTTGTACTTCAATTAATTTTAGATGGAGAACCACCACTAAAATATAATGAAGACACAGGAGAAATAAAACATTATTTAGGAGAAGGAAAAATAGGAATAGATATAGGAACTCAAACAATAGCATATTCCTCAGATAAAGAAGTAAAATTATTAGAATTAGCTCCTAATGTAAAAAATATAGAGAAAGAAAAAAGAAGATTATTAAGAAAATTAGATAGAAGTAGAAGAGAAACTAATAAAAATAACTATAATGAAAATGGAACTATAAAAAAGGGGATTTTTATTAATGGGAAAAAAGAGAAATTAAAGTGGCATAAATCAAATAAGTACTTAAAAATATCAAATGAGTTAAAAAATATATACAGAAAACAAGCTGATATAAGAAGATTAGACCATAATATAATGGCGAATGAAATAATTAAATTAGGAAATATAGTTTTAGTAGAAGATATGAATTATAAGGCTTTGCAGAAAAGAGCAAAGAAAACAGAAAAGAATGAAAAGGGGAAATTTAAGAAAAAGAAAAGATTTGGAAAAAGCTTAGCAAATAAAGCTCCTAGTATGTTTTTAACTATATTAGATAATAAATTAAAATTTTTAGATGAAGGTAAGCAGAATCCCACTAGGTCTTTAGCCTAGTGGATGAATGCGTCAATGCTAATATCTAAACAGAGAATAATAATATATGAAGAAAAATAAAACAAATAAAAATTATAAATCTCTTAATCATAGTAAATTCATTTTAACTTATCATATTATCTTTACTTGTAAATATCGTAAAAAATTACTTATTAGATATGGAAATGATATTAAACAGATAATGTTTGACATAAGTAAAAAATATGACTTCATAATTAAAGAGATGGAAACAGATAAAGACCATATTCACTTAATGATAGATTCAGTTCCCAAATTGTCACCACTTATGATTGTAAGAATATTAAAACAACAATCTACAATAGAGATATGGAGAATGCACAGTAAAGAACTAAAAAGGCATTACTGGGTTGAAAATACATTTTGGACAGATGGTTATTTCGCATCAACAATTGGAGAAGTAAGTAGTAAGACACTAAAGCACTATATAGAAAATCAAGGATAAAACACAGAAAGGAGGTAGACGATGGAACAGGTGATTAATCGTGGCTATAAATTTAAAATAGTCCCAACAGATGAACAGAAGGAGTTTTTCTTACAATCTTTTGGTTGTGCCAGAAAAATATACAATCTTTATGTAAGTGAATTATACGAGCAGTTGGAGAAAAATAATTATGAGAATGGACTTATAAAGAAAAGCGATATTAAACTAAGTAAATATACTGACTTCAAAAAGCAATACGACTATATGAAAGATGTTGATTCTCAGTGTTTGTCTAGTGCAAAGATGGATTTTAATAATGCTATTACAAAATTTAATAAAGAGTGTGATAAAAAGACATATACAAAAAGAAGCCGTAAACGTGAAAAAACATTAGGAATTGAACCAACATTTAAAGATTTAAAAGGATTACCCAAATATAGAAGTATTAAGAAAAATGACTTTTCATACAGAACATATAATCAATCAATGGGTAATAAATGGAATCTTATTACACTTGTTGATAAAGAATTAAAGATACCTAAACTTAAAACACTTATCAAAGTTAAGCAACATCGTCCACTTCCTAAAGATGGCATTATCAAAAACTGCACTATATCAATGGATAATAAAGGTGTGTTTTATGTTAGCCTATGTGTTGAATATACAATAAATATTAAACCAAAACAAGTTAATAAAAATAAAATATTAGGTCTTGATTATTCTCAACAAGATTTTTATGTAGATAGTAATGGTAAGAAATCCAACTACCCTCATTATTACAGAAAATCAGAAGAAAAATTGCAAAGACTTCAAAGAAGTTTAAGTAGAAAAGAATTAAAATCTAACAACTGGCAAAAACAGAAACAGAAAATAACTACACTACAAAAGCATATTGCTAATCAAAGAGTTGACTGGATACATAAAGAAAGTAGAAGTATTGCTAGTAATTATGATGCTGTTATCGTAGAAGATATTGACCTTAGAAACATGGCACAATGCTTAAAATTAGGTAAGAATCTACATGACAATGGATTTGGTATGTTTCGCATATTTTTAAAATATAAACTCGAAGAACAAGGAAAGCATTTTGTTAAAATTGATAAGTGGTTTCCATCAAGCAAAATGTGTAATTGTTGCGGGACAATTAAAGAAGACTTGAAATTATCTGATAGGTTATATCAATGTGATTGTGGTTATGAAAATGATAGAGATTATAATGCAGCATTAAATATAAGAGACTGTGGAACACGGTTGATAGCTTGGTAATAAA
>CAYLXY010000333.1:0-2771 GCA_964387405.1 uncultured Clostridiaceae bacterium | reverse complement strand
ATTAAGATTTTTAAATATTTTTCTATTTCTTCAACACTTTCACGATAAACATTTACAGATTGACCATAAGGATCCTTTATATCATAATTAATTTCTTCAAATTCTATATTCTGTAATTTTTCATTACTGTAATCTAATGCATATTCCTTTAAAGTATATGTCTTTTCCTTAGCCTCAGGACGCATATACAATACCGCTTGCTTATGATTTAAAGTCATAGTTAAAATTAGATCTGAATCTTTAATCAGTTTTGGAGTTAAAGGTGTAGAACTATGATCTGTAATATCTATACCTTTTTCCCTTAATACTTCCACTGCCTGAGGCGATGCACCATCCCCTTCCCAAGCACAAGTGCCAGCAGATATTACTTTAATATTCCTAAATTTATCTTTTTTCTTCCCTAACATATCTTTAAATAAGGCTTCTGCCATAATGCTTCTACATGTATTGCCTGTACACACAAACAGAATAGTCCTCATGAAATAGCCTCCTTCTATTGACTTTTAAACTTCATCTATTGCTTGAATTTAAATAAAACTAGTTAAACTTTGATGATATTATATCCTGCTGCTTTTTTTAGCCTATTCATTATAGCCTGTCCAATTTCTGTAGTGTCAACAGATTCACATAAAATAATATCTATATTAGTTTTATCAAACTCCCTTAATACTTTAAATAAATTAGCTGCAATTACTTTTGGATCTTTTCTACTGCCTAAGGATTTAATTATAATTTCTTTTGTCTTTGTTTGTCCACTTTCCTTATATGTATCTCTACTTTCATCAGTAGATATTATACCTACTTTTTTACCTTTTTTCTGGTAATCTAATTGTAATTCCTTTATTTTAGCCACTGTATTATTTAAATCCCCTTGAATAACTATAAGCTCTGCATTAGGTGAATAATGAGTGTATTTCATACCTGGGGATTTTGGGTTTTCTTTAAGTTCATCGGGATTTTCAATTGCCGAATCCATTAATACCTGCCCTAATACTTTCTCTAACATTTCCAAAGTAACTCCACCGGGACGCAATATAGTAGGCAGATCTACTGTCATATCTAAAACTGTAGACTCTACACCAATGTTACAATGGCCACCTACAATTATAGCATCTATTTTCCCCATTAAATCCTCTATAACATGTTCTGCCTTAGTTGGACTTGGTTTGCCAGAAATATTTGCACTAGGTGCTGCTATTGGTAGTCCTGTCTTTTCTATAAGTTTAATGGCTATAGGGTGACTTGGCATTCTAATTGCCACAGTAGAAAGTCCACCACTTATTTCATGTGGAATAATATTGCTTTTTTTAAGAATAATAGTTAAAGGTCCTGGCCAAAATTTTTTCATTGCCGCATATGCTTTTTCTGGTATTTCCTCTACTAAAGGTAAAACATCTTCTATTTTAGAGACATGCATTATTAATGGATTGTCAGAAGGTCTACCCTTAGCTATAAATACCTTTTTTATAGCCTTTGGATTTAATCCATTGGCCCCTAAACCATATACTGTCTCCGTAGGAAAAGCAACTATGCCACCTTTTCTTAAAATTTCAGCACTTTCTTCTATTAGTATATCATCTATATTTTCACTATCTATTTCTATAATTTTTGTATCTTTCATCTGTCAACACCCTTCAATCCTTGACTTATTATTTGCTTGGCAATTGGTGCTGCTGCAGTTCCTCCGCTTTTACCTTCAGACTCTAATATAACTGCCACTGCTATTTGTGGATCTTCTGCTGGAGCAAATCCTATAAACCAAGAATGATCTTTCCCTGTTTCATTTTGTGCAGTCCCTGTTTTTCCTGCCACATTCACACCATAAATACTTGCGTTTTTTCCAGTTCCCTCTTTTACAGCTGCAACCATCATATCTGTTATTTCATCAGATATAGTATCTGAAATTATTCGCTTACTTTCGTTTTTGGTTAGGCTTACAATCCTTCCCTCTGTGTTTTTTACCTTCTCTACTATATATGGAGTCGCCATAAGCCCTTTGTTAGCAAAAGTAGAAGCTAGACTAGCCATATGTATGGGAGTTACTAATAATTTTCCTTGGCCTATAGAAACTGCTGCTATATCTGTAGGACTCATATTTTGACTATATGGGTAATGACTTTGAGAAATAGGTATATGACCATCTAATTTTTCACCTAGTAAAAATCTTTTAGAAATATCATTGATATTCTTGCTCCCAAGCTCTACTCCCATTCTTGCAAAATTAGTATTGCAAGATACTATTATGGATTGTCTTAAATCTAAGAAGCCGTGACCTCTTTTATTAGCATCTGTTAAAGTGAAACCATCTATAGTAATGCTACCGCTACAATTATAAGTAGTATCTATATTAGGATTTTCTAATAATGATGCTGCTATAATAATCTTATATATAGATCCTGGAGGATATAGGCCACTAACACTTCTATTAAGTAAGGGGCTTTTTTCATCTTTAACAAGCCTAGACCAATCTTTTGATAAGTTATTAGGATTGTAGTCTGGCTTACTTACCATTGCAAGAACTTGGCCAGTTTTAGGATCCATAGCTACAATAGATCCAGTTTTTCCTTCTAACAGTTGTTGTGCTTTTTTTTGTAAGTCATGATCTAAAGTAAGAAATAAATTATGGCCTTTAATAGGTTGACCTGTAATACTTTCTTTAATTTTAGCAAAAGTATCTTCCTTTAGCAATGCTAAAAGTTCCTTATTATAATATGATTCTAAACCTGCTCTTCCATATTGCCTAGAACTATATCCTATAATATGGCTATATA
>CAYLXY010000332.1:0-2772 GCA_964387405.1 uncultured Clostridiaceae bacterium | reverse complement strand
TCTTTTAAAATTATTAATACTAATAGTCTCTATTTCTTTACTATAATCCTCACCTAATAGACTGCTAGCAATTTTATCAGAATCGAAATTTTTATATTTTACTACTAATATTGGTAGTGAAATTATTTCTTCTGGAATATTAGTATTTAAACTTATGCCATTATCATTTAAATACTGTTCTACATTGCTTAAATCTTTGTTATTTACTATTTGAATTTTATTTTGTTTAAATACCTCGTCTTGTATATTGTAAATCAAGAAAATGTTTGTAACGATAAAAGCAATAATTAGTAAATTTTTTGCCTTGGACCAATCCATAGTACTCCACCATCCATTAATTTAAGGTGCCACTATTAATGAGCCTCCCTGTGTATCCATCAAAATAATAAATATTATTCCTAATTTTAATCATCCAACTAGGTTTTAAAAGTTGGATTCTTTGTTTTTCTACAGTATCAAAATACACTAGTCTAACCTCTTCTATATCCTTTAACATTTGTAAAGTTTTTTCTTCCTCATCTATTTGCTCTACAGATTGATTTTCATTGTCGAAATACTGTGACTTTAAATATTCAATGTTTCTTTCAATTATATTTGGAAAATATAATATTTTTTGTTCAGGATTAACCCCTTCCATGTTCATAACTTTACGAACTAAATTGCTATAGGTTTTTACCTGATTACCATAAACCTCTATTTCTATAGGGTTTTCTGTTTTATTCCCATTAAATTTTACAGGAAATCCTCCTATAGTATATTCAAATGAAAATCTATATCCTTTGTTTTTTCCATTAGTGACAGTTTGGATATGTTTTAAATATGTATTTTTAGGAAATCCCCCGTTTTTATAAATAAAATCTACAGCTGTATCCAAAGAAGTTAAAATGTCTGTACTTGATATATTACCAATTTCTTCATTATATTCTAAAGCACCTTTGTTATTTATACGAACACTTTTTTCCCCATATCCATAAATATATACTACAGCACCACTAGTCTCTTTAATTGTTTTTACAAAATCAAATTTATCATCAAAAAAACTTTTAGACTGCTCTATTAATCGAATCTCATTGTTAATATCAATTTCACTTTGTACAAATACTTGTTTAGTATCTAAAGTATAATTAATAGGCATAATAGTATTATTTTCATCTAACTCAGAAAATAAAGAATATATAGGATGATATTTTATATATTTTGTGTTTTTCAGTCCGTCTATAAATTTAACCAAGGTATCATCTTTTTTGTAATTAGAAAGTTTAACTTCGTATATATTGTTTTTGCTATTATCCATAATGTATATTATTCCTTGGTTTGAAGCAGGAATTAATATTTTTTTTATTTCTTTAATATCTCTAATTACTTTGTTATCTAAGGTATCAAAAATAGAAGATACTAAAATAGTAGGTATATTATCTCCAAATTCCAATTCTATAGACTTTTTAGTGTTTGCTTGAATGTATACATCATGTTTGACTAAAGTTATTTCGGAATCTTCTAAAAAATAATCTTTAAGTATATTTTTGCTTTGTTCCCAAACAAAGTTCATGTTAGAAGATAAAATTGTATAATAGTTTTTTTTCCTGTCTCCTGCTCCGAAACTTGCAATAATTCTATTGGGAGTAATAATACTTTTGCGTTCTTCTATAACTGCTGCATGGCTAATTTTGTTTACTTTATCTCCTGCTCTTAAAGTTTTTATAAGGGAAGGAAACCATAACTGCTGGGTTAATACAATGCTAGTTATTACTAAAATCCAAAGAATTAGAGTTTTTAACCTTTCCCTATTCATGTTTTTCACTCCAAGCCCTTATAGTTTCTTTCCTATGCCTAGAATCGATTTATTAACTACATCTTGTAGCAGCTGTTTAACCTCTTGTAATTCCATTACATTTATAGTCCGACTCCTACTATCACCTGATCCATTTTTATACTTTATTGTAAAGTATATTTTGTTTAATCCAGGTTCTAAATCTATTGATGCCCATCCTTTTTGAAACGCACCAACAGTTATTTCAATAGGGTCATATAATAATATATCTTTTTCTTTACTGATATTATTGTAAACCTCTATATTTACTTTAGTACCTTCAGAAGCCCTAAAAGACAAGAGAATATTTTTGTCAGTAGTTACGGTATTTCTTTTTGGTTCTAATATTTCAAAAAAATTTCTTTGAAGCTCAACTGCTCTAATTTCATTTGAAGCTATATTTATAGTATTAATGTTATTTGCATAGGACATTGTGGTAGATGTGCCTAATATACAAATTATAAATGCTCCTGCAACAAATTTTTTTATCATAATAATTCCTCCTGTAAAATAGCTATACCTGTTCACCATTATTATATGTTCTTTATATTACAGTTATATTACAATGGAATTAAAATTGAATTACACATCTTCTGCTGTCAGTGTAGGTAGATGGATTACTGTCTTAGTACCTTGGCCCTCTTTACTAAAAATTTCAATGGTTCCTTTATGAGCTAATATTATCTCCCTGGCAATTGAAAGTCCTAAACCTGTTCCACCTAATTCACGAGCTCTGGCCTTGTCAACCCTATAGAATCTTTCAAAAATTCTTTCCAAATCTTGTTCGGGAATACCAATCCCATTATCTTCTATTTCCAATATATGCATATCTTCTTTTGTTTTAATATTAATATTAATATATCCTCCTTTAGGAGTATATTTAATACTATTACTAAGGATATTTAAAATAACCTGATTTATACGGTCTTTCTCTGCATAAATCATAATATCATCATCTTTTG
>CAYLXY010000331.1:0-2776 GCA_964387405.1 uncultured Clostridiaceae bacterium | reverse complement strand
TAAAGCTCCAGTAAAAATAGATAAAAAAACAAAAGTTTTAGTAAATAGATTAGAAAGTGGAGATATTGCTATAATCGATCATGATGATTTAGATGAAGTTGCTGCAAATTCTCTTGTGGAAAAAAAAGTTGCAGCTATTATAAATTGTGGAAAATCTATTACAGGAAGATATCCTAATTTAGGTCCAGACATATTGTCTCAAGCTAATATTCCTATATTTGATCTAGTTGAAGGTGACATGTTCGGTAGTTTAAAAGATGGAGATTTTGTTGAGATAATAGAAGATCAAGTTTTTATTGAAGATAAATTAGTTGCTAATGTTGAACTTTTATGTAAAAACAAAATTAATAAATTATTAACATTAGCAGAGGATAATATAGAAGTGGAATTAGAAAAATTTATTGAAAACACTTTAACATATGCAGACAAAGAGAAAGATTTTATTTTAGGTAATTTACAAATGCCAATAATAAGCACTGAAATTAAAGATAAACATGTTTTAGTAGTTGTAAGGGGACAAAATTATAGAGAAGATTTAAGTGCTATATTATCATATATAAATGAATTTAATCCTATATTGATAGGGGTAGATGGCGGTGCGGATGCTTTATTAGAGTTTGGACTAACTCCACATATAATAATTGGCGATATGGATAGCGTTAGTAATGAAGCTTTAATGAAATGTAAAGAAATAATTGTACATGCTTATTTAGATGGAAGTGCTCCAGGCATGGAAAGAATTAAAAGTTTAGGATTAAAAGCAAAAATATTTCCAGCTCCAGGTACTAGTGAAGATATAGCTATGTTACTTGCTTACGACAAAGGTGCAGATCTTATTGTAGCTGTGGGAACACATTCGAATATGATTGATTTCTTAGAAAAAGGAAGAAAAGGTATGGCCAGTACCTTTTTAGTTAGAATGAAGGTAGGTTCAAAGTTAGTAGATGCTCGAGGGGTTAATAAGTTATATAAAAACAGTATTAAAGCAAAGCACATTATAGGCTTTGTTATTGCTGCTCTTATTCCAATATTGGCTATTATACTTGTATCTCAGCCAATTAAAAATTTATTTAGATTAATGAGTATCAGACTAAGAATGCAATTTGGACTATAGGGAGGATTTTATGGGTATTAATATTAAGTATTATATTATTTCTATTGCTGCTATATTTGTTTCTTTAGGAATTGGTATATTTATAGGTTTTAATATGAATGGACAAGAAATATATTTAAATCAGCAACAAGTTTTAGTTGATAGTTTAGAAAATAGATTCACTGAATTTAAAAAAGAAAAAGAAAATTTAGATGAAATTATTAATAATTTAAATATTGAAAAAGAAAATCAAAATTTATTTATTGGAAATATGTTTTACGAAATAACTCATAATAAATTAGAGGAAAGAAATATTGCTATTATAGAAACCACAGATGATTATTCTTATGAAGATATTCAAGAGAGTTTAAGATTATCTGGTGCTTCTATACTTAAGTATGTAAAGTATATGGAAAAAATACATAGTGTAACAGAGGTGGAATTATGGGAAATAGGTCAATTATTAGGGGTTAGATTAGAAAGAAATGAAGATTTTATTGATTTTATAAATAAAGAAATAATTGATTCTTTTGTAGTTGAAGATATAAGTGAGGCTTTGAAATTTTTAATTGATCGTGAGTATATTCAATATAATTATGATCTCAAAAAATTAGAAAATTTAAATATAGATAGTATTGTTATTGCTGGAGGAAGCACAGAAGATAAAGAATATAAATCTGAAGAGTTAGATATGAAATTAATAAGAAGCTTACAGGAAGAAGAATTTAGAATAATAGGAGTAGAAAAATTAGATGTTGAACAGTCTTATATACCTACATTTAAAAAGTTAAATATTTCAACAGTAGATAATATTGATAGCATGATGGGAAAAATCTCATTAATTTATTTACTAGAAGGTGCTCAAGGACACTATGGTGAAAAGTCAACAGCAGATTCACTAGCTCCATTTATAGTTATAGATCCATTAGTCAGGAGTGAAAAACTTGAATAAAGTAATTACAGTAATTGTACCTGCATATAATGAAGAGAACCGAATTATAAATACGGTCTTGACTTTAAAGAATATTGAATATATAGATAATATATATATAGTTAATGATGGATCAACAGATAAGACATACGATAGGGCATCTAGCCTAGATGGTGTAAATGTGGTAAATATACCCGAAAACAAGGGAAAGGGAGAGGCACTAGATAAGGGACTGGAATTAACTCTAAAATTTTCTGATATTATTGTTTTTGCAGATGCAGATTTAGAAGATAGTGCAAAAGATATTGAAAAATTAATCATTCCTATTTTAGAAAATAAGGCAGATGTTACAATAGCTAGATTTCCTCCACCTAAAGCTAAAGGTGGATTTGGTTTTGTAAAAAAACTAGCAAGGGAAGGAGTATTTATAAATACTGGTAAAAAAATAGATTCAGTGCTTTCTGGACAACGGGCTTTTAAAAAAGAAGTTTTAGAAGATATAAATAATAATTACAAAGGTTATGGTGTAGAGTTAGGAATGACAATAGATATATTAAACAAAGGGTATACCATAATGGAAGTAGATGTAAATATGTATCATAATGAAACAGGAAGGAATTTATCAGGATTTATCCATCGTGGAAAACAATTTTGGCAAATATTAATGGTCTTGATACCCAAAACTATTACTAATAAATTAAAAAGAAGGTGAATTATTGGATATTATTATTTTTATTATTAGTTTATTAATA
>CAYLXY010000330.1:0-2779 GCA_964387405.1 uncultured Clostridiaceae bacterium | reverse complement strand
TGTACAAAATAATATTAAAAAGCATAATATTCCTCCTATGCAAAATATATTAGAAATTAAAAACCTTTAAGATAAGAGCATTTTAATATATATTTTACAAAGTAGAATATTATTCATTTTATATGTAATATGGACTCATAGTATAATCTAAAGGTGCTTTAATAGTAGCATTGCTTTCGAAAGCTAATGAATATATATTTGTACTACGAACATCTAAATTCAACATACTGTGTGCAGTTTTATTTTGTGGACTGTAATACTTCAAATTAGATATTATAGGAATAGAAGAAGTGGCTTTTAAAGTTTTAAGTATTTCACGTCCTTTTGTATTAAAGGCTAATACACGGGCATACTGAGGCCCACCTTTGTTATTGCAAGCAAAAATATCATTTTTATTTATATTTAATAAACTATGAATTAAAATTCTTTGTATACGTGTCAATGTATAGCGTTTGCTTTTAATACAATTATAAAGATCGGATAAGGTATTTACTTTAACAGCACATTGATAGATTCTATTTTCTAATCCTTCAACAACGTCAAAAACACTTCTCATATCATCTAAACTACCTCTTCTTAATATAGTAAATATAGATTTTTCAAAATCCCTTGTAGAAACAGGTGCAAAGCCCTTATCTATATTAGATAATAAAATATTAAAGGCAGAGCTTGGAAGGACATGGCTTATATTTGATAAAGATTTATTATTAAATATGTGTTCTCTTATGGCACTAGCACTTGCAATAGGACTTGTAGAAATATCCTTACTAGTATAGGAAGATGATTTTCTAGAAATTGTATAAGGAACAATAGAACTATTAAGTTTTTTAATAGCTTTTAAGTACTCTATACCTAAAATATTGTTAGGATTGTTCAAAACACTAGTTAATAAAACAAGCTTATCATCATTACAGTCTTCTACTTCTTTTAGATATTTAATTATAGCTTTAGAACGTGCAAGGGGAAATGTAAAACCTAGGTTGACATAATCTTTTAATATTGTTGAAAATTGAGAGGGACAACTAATTAAAAGATCAGCTACTTTTAAAAGTAAATCTAGACTACCTATTTCGCTACCAAAACTAATACAGTCAATAATTCTTAAATTATCTAGTAAGCTAATAGCTCCATAGGCAAAAAACTCTGCTGTTGAGCAAGCATATAGAGTGGGAAGTTCAATTACTAAATCTACCCCAGACTTTACAGCCATTTTTGCACGCTGCCACTTATCTACAATGGCTGGTTCACCTCTTTGAAGAAAATTACCACTCATTATTGCTAGAGTATGTGTTGCCTTAGTAATTTCTTTAGACTTATTCAAATGATATAAATGCCCATTATGGAAAGGATTATACTCTGTAATCAAAGCTAAAATTTTCATAATACCTCCCTTAAAACTGTTTTTAAATACATTTTATTATATATAAGTCAATTTGATAAGTCCCAAACTCTAATATCTTATGTTAAAAGTTGATTAAATGCCTTGATAATTTTCTGAAAATTTAATATGATTAGTAGTAATATATAACAGGGAGGTTTTAAAATGAAAATTTTAGTTCTTAATTGTGGGAGCTCATCATTAAAATATCAGTTAATAGACATGGAAAACGAGGAACTTATTGCAATAGGTCTAGCTGAAAGAATAGGAATTGATGGTTCAGTAGTAAATCATGAAACTATTGGTAAAGAAGAAGTTGTTATAGAAGATACAATGAAAGACCATACAGCAGCTATTAAAATTGTACTAGATGCAATATCCAATTCAGAATATGGTGCGATTAAATCTATGGATGAAATATCTGCAGTAGGTCATCGTGTTGTTCATGGTGGTGAAGAATTTACAAGTTCTGCACTTATAACCGATAAAGTAAAAAGTGAAATAGAAAGATGTGCTAATCTTGCACCTCTACATAATCCTCCAAATCTAATGGGAATAAATGCCTGTGAAGAAGTATTACCAAATGTACCTATGGTAGCAGTATTTGATACGGCATTCCATCAAACAATGCCTTCAGAATCATATATGTATGCACTACCTTATGAATTATATGAAAAACATTCAATTAGAAGATATGGATTCCATGGTACATCTCATAAATATGTAGCAAACAAAGCAGCTGAATTACTTGGAAAACCAGTGGAAGATTTAAAAATTGTTACTTGCCACTTAGGTAATGGTGCTAGTATGACTGCTGTAGATGGCGGTAAGTCTGTAGATACAAGTATGGGACTTACTCCACTTGAAGGTTTAGTAATGGGTACTAGATGTGGAGATATAGATCCTGCTATAGTTACATTTTTAGCAGATAAAGAAGAGTTATCTTTCCAAGAGCTTGATAATTTAATGAACAAACAATCGGGAGTTTTAGGATTATCAGGAATCAGTAATGACTTTAGAGATATAGCTGATGCTGCTAGTGAAGGTAATGAAAGAGCAAAATTAGCTTTAGAAGTATATTATCAAAGAGTTAGAAAATATATAGGATCTTATGCTGCTGTAATGGGTGGACTTGATGTTGTAGTATTTACAGCAGGCATAGGAGAGAACTCTATAGAAACTCGTAAAGAATGCTGTAAAGGGTTAGAATTCTTAGGAGTAGAGATTGATGATGCAAAAAATGATGTAAGAGGAAAAGAAACAATATTATCTCCAGATAGTGCTAGTGTCAAAGTAATATTAGTACCTACAAATGAAGAACTTGCTATTGCAAGAGAAACTAGAGAGATAGTAAAATAATAAATTATATAAAATAGTAAATTATAATTAATATTAAAAAGG
>CAYLXY010000329.1:0-2780 GCA_964387405.1 uncultured Clostridiaceae bacterium | reverse complement strand
ATGCGCTTTCTGTTCGGCAGACGGGGCAGGATAAAGAGCTCCGTAGCCAGGGGCAAGGAGGAAGAGGGGGCAAACTTCAGGGATTATTTTGCCTGGGAAGAGCCCGCCGCACCGGCGCCCTCCCACCGGGTTCTGGCCATGCTGAGGGGAGAGAAGGAAAAAGCCCTGGTTCTGTCCCTGCTTCCCCCGGAGGAGGAGGCTCTGGACACGCTCCGCAGTCTTTTTGTCAAGGGCGGGGGACCGGACTCCCAACTGGTGGGAGAGGGATTGACAGACGGCTATCGCCGGCTGCTCGCGCCCTCCATGGAGACGGAGCTGAGGAACGCCCTTAAGAAAAAGGCGGACAGGGACGCCATCTCCGTGTTCGAAAAAAATGTCAGGGAAGTGCTGCTGGCGCCGCCCCTGGGGCCAAAAAACATTCTCGCCCTGGACCCGGGATTCCGCACAGGCTGCAAATTTGTATGCCTTAACCGCCAGGGCGATCTTATGCATCACGGCGTAATCTATCCTCACCCCCCCAGGGGAGATGAAAAGGAAAGCGGCGAAATAATCGCAGCGGCGGCGGCAGATTATGAAATCGAGGCCATAGCCATAGGAAACGGCACCGCAGGGCGGGAGACGGAGCGATTCATAAGAAGACTGGGGCTGCCCTCCTCCATCATTATCACCATGGTCAACGAGAGCGGCGCATCGATATACTCCGCCTCGGAGACGGCCAGGAGGGAGTTTCCTGACCATGATATTACGGTCCGGGGGGCGGTTTCCATTGGACGGAGGCTCCTCGATCCCCTGGCGGAGCTGGTAAAGATCGACCCGGGATCCATCGGGGTGGGCCAGTATCAGCACGATGTGGACCAAAAAGAGCTCAGGAAAGCCCTGGACAGGGTTGTGGAGTTTTGTGTAAATTCAGTAGGAGTGGACGTCAACACTGCCAGCGTGGAGCTTCTCTCGTCAGTGTCAGGCATCGGCCCTGCCACAGCCCGGCGCATCGTGGAGTTCCGGGAGGGGCGGGGCCCTTTTTCCTCCCGAAAAGAGCTGCTTAAGGTCCCCGGGCTGGGACCCAAGACCTTCGAGCAGGCCGCTGGATTTCTGAGGATCAGGGGCGGGGAAAACCCCCTGGACGGGAGCGCCGTCCATCCGGAGAGATACTCAATCGTAGAGAAGATGGCCGCCGACCTTGGCTGCACAGTAGATGAGCTTATGAAGGACGGGGAAAAGAGACGGCGGATAAGGCCGGAAGACTACATCTCCGGCGACGCGGGACTGCCCACCCTTACGGATATTCTGGCGGAACTGGAGAGGCCGGGCAGGGACCCGAGACAGACCTTTGAGGCCTTCTCTTTCGCGGAGGGGATAAGTTCGATGGACGATCTCTCGCCGGGAATGACTCTGCCGGGGGTAGTTGCAAATATTACATCCTTCGGCGCCTTTGTGGACATAGGGGTAGGCCAGGACGGCCTCGCCCACAGGAGGAATCTTCCCAGAGACAAGGAGCTGAGGCCGGGCCAGGCGGTAGAGGTGACCGTGCTGGACGTGGACCTTGAGAGGAGAAGGATCTCTCTGTCCATGAGGGAAAACCGGGGGAGGAAAAAATGATGGGCGGGCGGAGAGTTGTCGTAATAGGAGGGGGAGCAGCGGGACTTATTGCCGCCGGCCGGGCAGCGGAAAAAGGAGCCCGGGTGATGCTGGTGGAAAAAAACCAGACCCTTGGCTCCAAGCTGATGCTCAGCGGCAGGGGAAGATGCAACCTTACCAACGGCGAAGAAGATGAGGAGAAATTTCTTGAAGCCTATGGCCCCAGGGGCAAATTCCTGTATTCCGCCTTCTCCCGGTTTGGGCCGGGAGACACTCTGGAATTTTTCTCGTCCCTGGGGCTGAAGACAAAAATGGAAAGAGGGAAGAGAATCTTCCCTGCCAAAGGAGGAGCGGAGAGGGTTGTAAACTGCCTTATCAGCTATTTAAGGAAGGGCCGGGTGGCCATACTGAGAAATAAAGAGGCCCTTAACCTGGAGATAAGAAACGGCAGAGCCCTGCGGTTTATCCTTAGGGGACAGGAGCTGGAAGGGGACGCCTTCATAATTGCCACAGGCGGAAAATCCTTCCCGAAAACAGGCTCCACGGGGGACGGATACCGGTTCGCAAGGCGGGCAGGGCATACCGTGATTCCCCCCGTACCAGCCCTCTGCCCGGTGAGGCTCCGGGAAAGATGGCCCCGGGAAGCACAGGGGCTGAACCTGAGGAACGTGTCCCTCTCCCTTGTCCGGGAGGGGAAGGTCGTATCAAGCCGGTTCGGAGAGCTGCTCCTCACCCATTTTGGCATCAGCGGGCCCATCGCCATGGATATGAGCCGGGAGATTGAAGAGGCTTCGTCATCGGGAGACGGAATTCTGGCCCTGGATCTCAAGCCTGCCCTCTCCCACGAAGTGCTGACAGCCCGCATCGGCAGGGATTTTGAAAAATATTCCGGGATGATGTTCAGGGACAGCCTGAGAGATCTGCTGCCCCGGGCCCTGATTCCGGTTATGATCGAAAAATCCTCCGTGCCCCCCGATAAAAAGGTGCAGTACGTATCAACGGAGGAGAAAGAAGAGCTCGCGGGGCTGATGAAATCCCTAATCCTAACGCCCCGGGGCCTTCTGGGCTTTGACTGGTCCATAGTCACCTCCGGCGGGGTGGATCTCAGGGAGGTGGACCCCCGAACCATGGCATCCAGGCTGGTGAGCAACATCTACTTCGCCGGGGAGGTGCTGGATATCGATGGCCCTACAGGGGGATTCAAT
>CAYLXY010000328.1:0-2780 GCA_964387405.1 uncultured Clostridiaceae bacterium | reverse complement strand
TGTTTATGAATACCACCGCTTCTTTCACACGCTACAGGTCGTCTTTGAAAAACAGTTACGAAAGTAATTCTTGGTATTTGTCTGAAGAGGAACAAAAGCAAACCAGCGAAGAGTCACAGCTTACCTACAATTCAGGAATAGAGGATTGGACGGTGAAAAACGATTTTGATTTTACTCCCAACGCTTATCACGACATCAAATTTGGAACCTCCTACACCTACCACACCTTTACACCTGATGTAACTTCCATGAAAATTGTAGATTCTGAACAGACAGAGCAAAACATCGATACGATGAGTGGAAGTCCCAAAGTGTATGCACATGAAACGAGTGCTTATCTGGAAGATAATATCTCGTTGGGGAAGATGTTGAAACTAAACTTGGGGGTTCATTTCTCTTCGTTTCATGTAGAGAATAGCAACTACTTCTCATTGCAACCTCGTGCTGGATTGCGTCTGTTGATTAACGATAATCTATCTTTGAAAGCTGGCTATGCTTCCATGAGCCAGTATATCCACATGCTTTCTAATAACAATATTAGCATGCCTACTGATTTGTGGGTTCCTGCCACTTCAAAGATTAAACCTATGAAATCGCACCAGTATGCATTGGGAGCATTCTATACGCTGAAAGATATAGCCAACTTCTCTGTGGAGGGATATTACAAAACAATGGACAACCTACTCGAATATAAGGATGGTGCATCATTTATGGGTGCTTCCACCAATTGGGAAGACAAGGTGAGTATGGGGCGAGGAGTAGCCTACGGTGTTGAATTGTTGGCGCAGCGTTCGTTTGGCAAAACTACAGGATGGGTGGGTTATACATGGTCGAAATCGAATAGGATATTTGACCAACCCGGTAACGTTATCAACAAAGGAGAATGGTTTCCTGCAAAGTACGACAGAAGACACGACTTCAACATCACTGCTACACACAAGTTCTCTGAGAAGATAGACTTCTCAGCCTCTTGGGTATTTAGCACAGGAAATACCGCAACGTTTGCTTTTCATGAATATACGGCAGCCGATTCTCCCACCTACAAACATGGATTTCTTTACCCTGGTTCGTATTCCTATTTGGAGTCACGAAATAACTTTAGGTACAGCAATTACCACCGTTTGGATTTAGGTGTAAATTTCCACAAAAAGACCAAACGAGGAAACTTACGTACTTGGAATGTGAGTATTTACAATGCATACAGCCAACTAAATCCTTTTCACATATATGTGTGGGACGAGCACACAGTAAATCCAGATACGGGTGAACAAAAAACAAAAAACGTATTGAGACAAGCTACGCTCTTCCCCATTATCCCGTCGGTAACCTACACTATTAAATTCTAAGGCAATGAAAAGATATATACCCGCACTAATACTCATCATCTTTGTAGCTTACTTTATATCTTGCGAAAAAGACATCGAATTCAAAGGCAAAGTGACTAAGCCGTTGTTGGTGCTGAACGGTGTTCTAACTCCCGACTCGGTTGTTTCCATTCATCTTTCGCAAAGCCGCTTTATTCTTGGTGATGTGGTGCCATTCACCCATATTTCTGGTGCAACGGTATCGGTATTTGTAAACGGCCAACTGAAAGAGCAAATAACTAACGATGTAAAAGGGACCTACAAAGGAATATACACTCCGAAACCGGGTGATGAAATAAAGATTGAAGTAAAAGCTGATGGTTTCGATGTACTCAAGTCTCAAACTGTAATTCCACAAAAGCCTAATATGGTAGTGAACGACTCAACTGTTACTGTTAGAGAAGAGGAATACAGTAGTCCTAGTCAACCAAACACAGTGTCCAAAAGCAAAAAGCGGAGCATGCAAGCGCAATTGAAACTGACAGATGCGGTAAATGAAGAGAACTATTATTTTATAAAAGCTTTTCAAAATATATATCGTAGCGGTGACTTAGTTATAAGTAGAGTTGTAGAACTGAAACTAAGTGAAGTGTTGAAAAATAATATATCAGACAGTGGAAATATCATTCAAGATATCTTTGGTGATGGAGGGACTATGGATAGAACAGATAATCTTTTCTCTGATCTGTATATAAAAGGGAAAGAGACTTTATTTGATTTCACATTCGATGATACACTGGAATACGCCACATACGTAAATGGAGTAAAAGTTGACAACGATAAAGAAGAAGAGGGGACTGTGGAATACCTCATCGAAATTGGCGAAATTTCCAAAGATATGTATCAGTATGTAATTTCTGGTAATAAAGCGGAGAACGAAAAGGACGATGCTTTTACCGAACCTGTTCAGGTGCATTCGAATGTTGAAAACGGCATCGGCATTCTTGGGTCATATACTACTTATAAGTTTGTATCACGATTTCACACGAAGAATTTGCGTTATTATCTTCCTTATGAGGGCAGAAATATTTAACACTTCGACAGGCTTAATGTATGAAATCTAGATGTAGATGAATCCAGAACAGTGAGGTAAGAACTGAAAAAGAATTTCGTAATATCGACAACGCATTGCAATATGCGTGCGAGTGAACAAAAGATTATATTGAGATTAATTTGGTAGGCGAAAATGCATGTATGTTTGTATTCTAAACCACGTAAAATTATCAGCACCCTTTCCCATCAAAAAGGTGTCTGAGAAGAAATTCAATACACATTCCGACTAATTTATGAAATACTTAACTCTCACTATACCTTTTATTATCTCTCTGGTTTCTAATTCAAGCCCAATTGTAAGAGACTCTTAATAATGGAGAGTAACAACCTGTTGAGTTTGTCAATGTTGCACTCTATATTATG
>CAYLXY010000327.1:0-2784 GCA_964387405.1 uncultured Clostridiaceae bacterium | reverse complement strand
AATTTATTAACATAAAACTATGAAAATATACTTTATTTAATCTAAAAGTACATTAATATCAGAAACCTACAGATAATAGATAAAGCGATTCAAATATCAAAAATTATCCAAGGAAGGTGAAATATTATGTTTCAGCTAAGGACAGATTTAGCTTTAGAGGCTAGAGAAATATACAAGGAACAAAGTCAGGAAGAAATTCTAGGGGTTTCTGTAAACAAAGAAGAAATAGAAGATGTTTTAATTACACGGGTGGAAGTATTAGATGAAAACGGGGCGAAAATTATAGGAAAACCTATTGGAAAATATATTACATTAGAAAGTTCTAGCCTTAGAAAAGCTGATGCGGACTTTAAGGATGAAATAAGTAAATTGTTGGCTAAAGAACTTAAATCTCTAGTACCTAAAAAAGAAAATATAAAGGTCCTTGTAGTAGGATTAGGTAATTCTCAAGTAACTCCAGATGCTTTAGGTCCTAAAGTTGTGTCAAAAGTCTTTGTTACACGGCATTTATTTAAACTTTATAATAAAAAAGAGGATATAGATCTTGTAGAAATGAGTGCAGTTTCTCCCGGAGTAATGGGAACTACAGGGTTAGAAACTAGTGAAGTAATAAAAGGAATAGTTGATAATTCAAAACCTGATATTGTTATTGCAGTAGATGCATTAGCTTCAAGAAAAATGGAAAGAGTTAATTCAACAATACAGATTTCTACAAGTGGAATTACTCCAGGATCTGGGATGGGTAGCTATAATAAAGCTCTAGATGAAGAAAATCTAGGAGTACCTGTTATTGCAATAGGAGTACCAACTGTAGTAGATGCTGCAACCTTGACTAGTGACACTATAGGGATGGTAATTGATGCATTTACAAAACAAGCAAAGGTTGGTTCACAGTTTTATGATATGCTAGGACAGTTACAAGAAGATGAAAAATACGAATTAATCAAAGAAGTGTTAGAACCCTATAGTGCTAATATAATTGTGACACCAAAAGGAGTAGACGAGATAATTATTAATCTTTCACAAATTATTGCAAATGGTATTAATATTGCTGTACATCCAGGAATTGATTTAAAAGATGTTAATAGATATATACATTAAATATGATTAGAGTAATAAAGTATCTATTATTTTCATAGTTATCTATATAATACCTATGAAAAGGCAGGTGCTTTATTTGAAAAAATACAAAAAATTATCAAAAAAATATTATAATATTATTATACTATTATTGATTTTGTTAGTCTTATTTTCAATGTCAAAATTAATATCTGATAAAAGATCCTTAAGTGTAACTGACAATGAAAATTATCAGAAAGAGATTTTGAGGCTAGATAGGGACAAAAAAATAGATAACATAGATAACAATATATTTATAAGAATAGTGCAACATACATTTCCAAATAAAAAGGTTCAAAAACAATATAAACCAATATTATCATTTAATGAATTTAAAAGCTCTTTTTATGCGAGAATATTTAGAATAGATTTTAGCAATCCATTAACTTTTATACAGGCACAATTCCCAGTTGTAGCTGCACACCATGATGTATTAGTAGCTAATATATCTAACAGTGAAGGCAAAGAAACAGAAAAAGATTGGTCTAAGGAAATTTATTTTGTTGATTACGATGGAGAAGAAAAAGCTGTAACAGCTGATAATATTAATGATGAATATAATATTAATAAAAATGAACCCATAGATGGGGATGACCTTGGTGAAATAAAAGATGGTATATATGTAATAGGTGATGGAGATATTGTTGATAGTTTAAATCCTGTATCTACGACGGACTTAGCGGGTACACCTAAACCAAAACCTATAAAAATTGAAAAAGATAAACCAAGTATTTTAATATATCATACCCACGGAACAGAGTCATATAAACCAGCAACTGAAGGAAATTATCATAGTTTAAAAAAAGAATATACTGTAATAGAAGTTGCCAATGTTATATCCCAAGAGTTAGAAAAGAAAGGTTACAATATAGTTCATGATGATACATATCATGATTACCCTTCTTACAATGGGTCTTATGGAAGATCAGTTGTTACAGCTAAGTCTATATTAGAAAAAAACCCATCAATAAAAATTATTTTAGATATACATAGGGATGGATATGATAAAATGGATACAAGAAAAGATAGGCTAAAGTTAATTGAAAATAGTAGAACTAAAATAAATGGAGAATATGCTGCACGTTTTCAATTTGTTGTTGGTGCTAAAAGTAAAAATAGAAAAGAAGTAGAGACTTTTGCTAATTTTGTTAAAGCTGTAAGTGATAGTAAATACCCAGGCTTTAGCAAAGAAATATTAGTTAAACAATATGGAAGTTATAATCAATATTTATCTGACTATGCAGCATTAATTGAACTTGGAAGTAATGCTAACACTATAGAAGAAGCTAAAAAAGCAGGTTATTATTTAGCTGATGTTATTGCAGATACATTAAATTTATTATCTGAATAGATTTGTATAGGTTTAAAAATTTAAAAAAAGTCCACAATACTAATGGTGATGTGGATGAGTAGAGTAGAGCGTAAAAAAACAGAAAATAAAGTTAAAAGGTTTTTTAGAGTATGTATGTTTTTACAAATTATTTTATTGATTTTCGGACTATTAGCTGTAGATTTTCAAATAAGAACAACTCTAGGAATAGATGAAGTTAGTTTAATATCATATAAACAAATAGATAATAGTAAATATATAGTTCATATAATGGGAAAATCTCATTCAATCGATGCTCCTATTAAGAAAGTTCAAATATACCATAAATTTGCACA